>JACPTE010000002.1 GCA_016192945.1 Candidatus Woesearchaeota archaeon | reverse complement strand
TCAACAAGGCTGCGCAATGTAAGTTTCTTTTTTATCCTATACAAATACAAAAACACTTTTTGAACTGTTGTGAAAATTTTTGGGTCGTGCTTTTCAATATACAAAGGAACTTGCGCTGAATTGCATACTTGTATTGTGGACTCCCACAAACTTTTTAAGAACAAACTCTCAGTTTCACTCATAATAGCCACCTCGTTTTATCGTTCTGAAATGCAATACTTTAAGACGACAAGTGACTATTAAATCTTTCTAACCTTTCAACAGAGCCGATGATTTGCAATTATTTTTGGCCATGAACTGGTCTGAGGTTGCAAGACAGGCATTTATTCAGGGAATAAATGATAAATAGGCATAAAATTCTTGACAGGCGGCAGGCAATTTGAATCTTTCGATAATGTTGAGTTTGTGCGGTGAATGAATTTATTCGCATCATATTTATTTCACAGTAACCGACTTGGCAAGGTTCCTCGGCATGTCCGGGTCAAGGCCTTTTAGAACTGCCAGGTGATACGCGAGTATCTGGACAGGGATGATGTTCACTATCGGGCTTGCGTTGCCGGCGTCAGGCACTTTTATCCAGTAGTCAAACACTTCATTGTTATCAGGAGCTATTCCGATGATATAGGCTCCCCTTGCCTTGACCTCCATCGCATTGCTGATTATCTCATCCTTTGACTCGTCATTGGCTGCGAGCACAATGCACGGGGTGTCGTGGCTTATCAATGCTATTGGGCCGTGCTTGAGCTCTCCTCCTGCAAAGCCCTCTGCGTGTATGTAGCTTGTTTCCTGTATCTTTATTGAGGCTTCAAGGGCGATTGGGTAGTTTAATGACCTGCCTATTATGTATATGTGCTCCTTTTCGTAGAGCTTTTCAGCCAGCTTCCTGATGTGCTCCTCATATCTGGGGTTCAGCATGTCATTCACTGCTGATGCAGTGTCAAGCAGCAGCCTCTTGCCCTCGTTCAGGTTTCCTGCACTCGCATATGCCAGAAGCAGCAGCACAGACAGCTGCGCTGTTGTTGCCTTTGTGCTCACAACCGCCTTTTCAATCCCTGCGTTGACCATGAAGAAGTCATCTGACACGCGCATCATTGTGCTGCCGAACACATTGAGGAGGGATATTATCCTGACTTTCCTTTTTTTTGCGGCGTTTATCGCCTCAAGCACGTCTGCTGTCTCACCGCTTTGCGAGACTGGAATCATGAGCGTCTTGGGCGTCAGGAAGCTTATGTAGTTCGGGAATTCTGAAGCTACGCAGTAGTTCACGTGCTTTTTTGCTATCTTGGCAAAGAAATATTCGCCTGTCATGCATACCTTGCCGGCAGTGCCGCAGCCCACAAGGAAGGTGCCGTATGCGCTGTTTATCTGCTCCGCCACCTTAACCAGCTTCTGCTCGTCCTGGTTTGCAGCGCGCCATAGCGTGTCCTTCTGCTCCATTATCTCTTTTATGAGGAAATGCCTGTAGCTTCCCTTTTCTGCCGCTTCAACCTTCCAGTCAATCTGGACTATCCTTTTCCTGATTTCCTTTCCTGTTGCCATGCTGTAAAAGCGGGGCTCCTGCTCCAGAGAAACCATCTCGTTGTCGTCAAGGTACATGACCCTGCTTGTGTGCTGCAGGAATGCCGGTATGTCTGATGCTATGAAATACTCATCATCCCCATAGCCGACTATCAGGGGAGAGCCTTTTCTTGCAGCGACAATCTCCCCATTTGAGGTCAGCACTACTATTGCAGAGCGCCCCTTGAGCTCTGATACTGCCTTCTGGACTGCTTTTTTCACTCCAAGGTTCATGTAATTCTCAACAAGGTGGACTATGACTTCTGTGTCGCTTTCAGATGCAAATTTGTGGTTCTGGCTTTGAAGCCTTTTCTTCAGCTCCTGGTAATTTTCAACTATCCCGTTGTGCGCTAATGCTATCTTTCCGCTGCAGTCAAGATGGGGATGGGCGTTCTTCTCTGATATGCCGCCATGTGTCGCCCATCTTGTGTGCGCAATGGCAAGCCTTGCTGGTTTTCCTGCCATGGCTGCAGGAATTTCGGCGTTCCCAACCCTGCCCACATGCTTGTAAATGCCTATCCTGCTGTCAGAGCTGATTGCAATTCCCCAGGAGTCATACCCCCTGTATTCAAGCCTTTTGAGCCCGTCAAGTGCAATACTGGCTGCATTTCCCTTTCCCTTGTATGCTATTATCCCGCACATGGGCTTTACAGCATAACAGCAGCTATTTAAGCATTATTAAAAGCCAGAAGATACCATTAAAAGAAGTTTTATAATGGATGCATTCAGCAGAAGCTTTATATTGGGCTTAGGTTTATCATCCGAGGTTATGAAAGAGCTGGTAATAAGGCTGAACAACGTCTGGAGATTGAGCCTGGAGATAATGAAGGGCGAGTTTGTTGCAGTGCAGGGGCCGAGCGGCAGCGGCAAGTCAACTGCAATGAACCTTATAGGATGCCTTGACTATCCAACACAAGGCTCTGTTTATCTTGAGCATCATGACATTTCAAGGCTTAGCGAGAGCGAGCTTGCACAGGTAAGGGGGAAGAAGATTGGGTTTGTTTTCCAGCAGTTCAACCTGATATCAAGCCTTACTGCGCTGGAGAATGTTGCGCTGCCAATGATATTCCAGGGTGTTCCGGCAGGCAAAAGAATTAAAAGGGCGAGGGAACTTCTTGAGATGGTTAACCTGGGCAACAGGATTAGCCACAAGCCAAAGGAGCTTTCAGGGGGCCAGCAGCAGCGGGTTTCCATTGCCAGGGCTCTGGCCAACAATCCGGAGGTTATACTGGCTGATGAGCCAACAGGCAACCTTGACTCAGCCAACGGTAAGAACGTGATGGAGATTCTCAGGAATCTTCACGAGGCTGATAAGAAAACCATAATACTTGTAACACACGATGAAAACCTCGCCAGGATGGCGGACAGGGTTGAGTATATCATGGATGGAAGGAACAAGAGGGATACGAAATGAATGAATGGAAATCTTTTTGTGGAGTGTTAATTGTTGTATTGATGACATTGGTGCTTTCACTTCCTGTGAAGGCTGAGGTTTCTGACTCGGCGAACATCCAGGTAACTATGATAAACCAGGAGCCTAATCCTGTTGAGCCTGGCGAGCGGGTTATTGTCAGGTTCAGGGTTGAAAACCTGGGCAGCAGGCCGGTTAATGACCTGGGCATTGAAGTCCTGCAGGACTTTCCATTCACAGTCGCTGATGGCAATGCCGTCAAATTCCTTGGCACAATTACAGGAAGGCAGATAGACAAGCAGGGTGCAACTGCTAATTTTAACATTATTGTAGACCCAAAGGCAGGCGAGGGCGATTCCAATGAGCTTTACATGAGGTACAAAACAAGCAGCGGCATTTCCACAAAGACAGGCCCGTTCAATATCAGCATCAAGACGAGACAAGCATTGGTCGCCATAGACTCAATAAAATCCTCTCCTGAGCAGGCGTTGCCTGGGGAGAGGCTGAATGTTTCGCTGGATGTCAGGAACAACGCGGCAAGCAGCATCAGGAACCTTCAGGTAAGGCTTGACTTTTCAAATGCAGCCCTCCCATTTGCCCCGTTAGGAAGCCCTCAGGAGCAATCAGCAGGCTATCTGGATTCCATGGAGAGAAAATCATTCGTATTCGGGATGATTTCATCGCCAAATGCTGCGGCAGGGATATACAAGGTTCCGATAAAGCTGAGCTATTCTGACCAGCTTGGGAAGAATTTCACAAGGGATGACCTGCTGAGCCTTATAATTGGAGGAAGGCCTTCAATAACTGCGCTGATAAGCGAGCAGGGGGTTTTGGCAAGGGGAAAAACAGGGGAGCTGACAGTTCAGGTGGTGAACAATGGGCTCATCAATGTGAAGCTCGCCTCAGTTGAGCTAAAAAGCTCCCAGGACTATGAGATACTCTCCCCATCCAAAGTGTACATTGGAGCGATTGACTCTGATGACTTTGATTCCTCAAAATTCAAGATTTACATAAAGAAGGATGCCCGCCAGGTCAGGCTCCCTCTGGAAATAACCTACAGGGATGCGAACAACAACGGCTATACTGACTATGCAGAGCTTGTTCCGAGGGTTTATTCAGATGAAGATGCCCAGAAATACGGGCTTGAGGGCAGAAGCCTCACCGGATTCTTCATTATAGGCGCGATTTTGCTGGCAGGAATCCTTGCTTACAGCAGGCTCTTCAGGAAGAGAGAATGATTCGGGATTACTTAAGCCTGGCGTTGAACAGCATAAGAAGCAGGCGGTTAAGAAGCTGGCTGACAATGATAGGCATATTCATAGGGGTTGCATCTGTTGTAGCCCTTATAAGCCTGGGCCAGGGGCTTCAGGAGGCAATCAACTCTGAGTTCGCCTCCTTTGGGATTGACAAGGTGATAATTCAGGGGAAAAGCGCAGGGTTCGGCGCTCCAGGGACTTTTTCTGCAGGCAAGGTTACAGAGGACGACCTGAAGCTCATAAAGAAAGTCAGCGGTGTTGAGAATGCTGCCGGAAGGATAATCAAGACAGCAACTATTGAGTTCGGCAATGAGCAGCAGGCAAGGGCTGTTTCCAGCCTTCCAAATGACAACAGGGAGGCCTCGCTGATAATTGACGCCAACAACTTCAAGCTGAAGGACGGGCGGATGCTCAAGAGCTCTGACAGGAACAAGGTGGTACTGGGCTATGATTACGCTTACGGAAAGCTGTTCTCAAAGAAGGTTTATGTGGGAAACAGGATTCTGATTAACGGGAAGCAATTTGAAGTTGTGGGCATTCTTGAAAGGCTTGGCGACCCCTTCAGGGACAAGGCTGTGCTGATGAACCAGGATGCACTGCAGGACTTATACGGCTCAAGCAGGGAATTCAATGCACTGGTCGCCCAGGCTAAAAAGGGGGAGGACATCAACAAGGTTGCAGAGGACATAGCCAAGGCAATGAGGAAGGACAGGAGCCAGAAAGAGGGCAGGGAGGATTTTGAAATCCAGACTCCCCAGCAGTTCCTGAACTCATTTAATGTGATATTTGGGATTGTGCAGGCAGTTGTCATAGGGATTGCGGGAATCAGCATCCTGGTCGGGTCCATAGGAATAATGAACACGATGTATACCGCAGTTATAGAAAGGACAAGGGAGATAGGAATAATGAAGGCAACAGGCGCAAGGAACGAGCACATCCTGAGCCTCTTTTTGGCAGAGTCAGGGATGCTGGGCATGGCAGGGGGCGCGATAGGCGTTGCATTGGGAATGGGAATAGGAAAGCTTGTTGAGTTCTCAGCACAAAAGGCGCTCGGCTCAAGCCTGCTCCAGGCCTACTTCCCGTGGTATCTTATTGCAGGTTCCCTGTTGTTTTCGTTCATTATTGGCGCAGTTTCAGGCGTTCTGCCAGCCATGCAGGCATCAAGGCTGAAGCCTGCTGACGCCCTGAGGTATGAGTGAGCAAGCCAGAAGATTTATAAATTATAGAGGGCCTTGCGAAAAAGAAGCGTTGTGATGGCATCTGCAAAAATAATAAACGGGGACAGCAGGAAAATGCTTGAAACCAGTGATAACAGTATTGATTTAGTTGTAACCTCGCCGCCATATTGGCATATCAAAGATTATGATGTTGAAGGGCAAATCGGCTATGGCCAGTCCTTACATGAATATCTTAAAAATTTGTACGTTGTATGGAAAGAATGTTTTAGAGTTCTAAAACCCGGAACAAGGTTATGCATAAATATAGGTGACCAATTTTTGAGAAGCATAATTTATGGAAGATACAAAATAGCCCCGTTACATTCTGAATTCATAACCCAATGTGAAAAAATCGGATTTGATTATATGGGTTCTATAATCTGGCAGAAAAAAACAACTATGAATACCACTGGTGGAGCAAGTGTTATGGGTTCGTACCCATACCCTCCAAATGGATTAATAGAAATAGATTATGAGTTCATTCTAATTTTCAAGAAGCAAGGTAAAAAAGAATTTTCAAATGAAATAAAAGAGAAATCTAAATTAACTAAAGAAGAATGGAAAGAGTATTTTTCAGGGCATTGGAACTTTAACGGTGAAAGACAGGCAGGACATGAAGCGATGTTCCCGGAAGAATTGCCAAAAAGATTAATCAAGATGTTTGCTTTTGTCGGCGACACGATTTTAGACCCGTTTTTGGGAAGTGGAACAACAATCAAAGCCGCATTAAATTTAAATAGAAATTCTATAGGGTACGAAATAAATCAGGAATTTTTGCCCATTATAAAAAACAAGATTGGATTGAATGGGACATTGCTCAGTTTGAGCAGCAGAGTAGAAATAATAAAACAAGATAAGCCAATTTCCATAGAAAAGGATACAGATTACATTCCTAACATTAAAGACGCTAAACCAGTTATACCCCCTGATAAATTCAGATTTGATAAAGAAGGATTGCACAAAGTAGTGAACATTTTAAATGAGGATACGATTGAATTAGACACCGGACTTAAAGTAAAATTGCTTGGTGTGAGCAGTATCCCACAACAATCGGTTAGAGCAGTGAATTATCTTGAAGAATATGTCAAAGGAAAACAGGTATTTTTGAAATTCGATTCTTCATTTAAGCCAAAAGGGGACGTAATGCCTGCTTATGTGTTTCTCAAAAACAAGATTTTCGTAAATAAGGAACTGATTAAACGAAAGTCGGCGCAGTTATGGAGGAAATAAGAAAATGTTCTCCGAGAAATATCAAAGAATGGGAAGAATATTCTGAGGTTATTGAAGAAATTAAAGAGGAGATAAACAGGTTGCAGAGTTAAAATCTGTAAAAATGCCAGGCAGAAGGGAGGGGGCATGGTGAAGAGGGAAATCAGGGTATTGGGCATTGATGATGCGCCTTTTGACAAGAACAGGGATAAGGAAACTATAATCGTAGCCGCTTTTTTCAGGGGCGGGAATTTTATTGACGGAATACTTACAACAAGGGCGCATGTTGATGGGGATGATTCCACTGGGAAGATAGCCCGGATGGTTAACAGCTGCAGGTTCTATCCCCAGCTCCAGTGCCTGATGCTTGACGGGATTGCAGTTGGCGGCTTCAACATTGTTGATGTGAACGAGCTGAGCAGGATGACGAGCCTGCCTGTGATTGTCGTAATCCGGGATTACCCTGACTTCAGCAGAATATACGCCGCCCTCAGGAAGCTGGGCATGGAATCAAGGATAAATCTTATTGAGAAGGCAGGCCCTGTACAGAAAATCGGGAATGTCCATGTCCAGCTGGCTAATATCGGGGCGGAAAAGGCAGGGCAGATAATAAGAACAACTGCAACCCACAGCCACATCCCAGAGCCTATAAGGGCTGCACATATAATCGCATCAGGGCTTGTCTTCGGAGAGAGCAGGGGGAAGGTCTAATTCAGGAAGTCATTATTACATCAATTTACGATATTTCGGGCACTTCAAATTATTTACGGGAAAACAGGCAGTTATGATAAGAATTCCGGAGCTATGATGAAATTTCCTGATTTCAATGCAAAACTTGCGGGAATTTTCGGGTTAAGCATATTAATCCTGCTGTGAAAGCATGATGCATGGAAAAAGTGTTTTTTTCAGGAATAATATTGCTGCTGCTGGTTAATGCAGCTGTGGCCGGCTCATCAAGCACATCAGGCAGCATAATAATAGCAGAAGTGCTTTATGACCCTGTGAATGAGTCTGGAGGGGAGGCTGTTGAGCTTTACAATCCAACAGGCGAATCAGTTGGCATCGGGGGCTGGCTCATGGCAACAGAGTCTTCTTCTGCTGATGCCACAATCCCACAGGGCACAATTCTTCTCCCGGGGAGTTATTATCTGATTGCTGACTCTGGCTGGTCATTCAACAATCCTGGTGTGCTTGCTGATTATGAAGAGGCATTGACCCTTGCCAACAATGACGCAGGGATTGCGCTGATTAATAACGGGACTGTCATTGATGCTGTTGGCTGGGGCAACCCTCTTAACATAGGCTCAGGGCTTTTTAAGGGAACCCCTGCAGCCCAGGTTAGTGAGGGGCAGAGCCTCCGGCGGCTGGGAAACGGCAGCGGCTTTGCAAACACCAACAACAATTCAGCAGACTTTATTGCAGGAGTCCCAAGCTTCATGAACAGCAGCAGCTCAGCAGGCTTCGGGATTGATGTTTACGCCGTAATTTCAGGCTCTGCGCCTTCTGTGGATTCGATTAATATAAGTGATGATGACGCCATTTTGCCAGGAATCCAGCTGATTCCCCTTCCGAAGCAGAACCGCTCAGTGAATGTAAGGGCAGTTGTAAGGGGCTTTGCAAGCTCAAATGAAATCTCTGGCGCAGTTGTAAGGATTAACTCAGGGGATGTATGGATGCAAAAAGCTGGAGGCATAAACTTGACCTCAGATATTTATGAGGCAAACATCACTATGCCATTTTACTATGCTGCAGGAAACTATACGCTGAACATTACTGCCTTCAATAATTTCAGCATGTCCCATAGCCTGGTGAGCAGCTTTGAATACCTTAGCCTGATGTCTGTTGAGATAGATTCAAGGGACTTGAGGTTTGCCGCCCTGCCAGGGGGCTTTGCAGAGGTTAATGGGGACCTGAACATGAGCAGCAGCGACAAAGTGACCATAAGGAACACAGGCAACACGGCTGTGAACTTCCAGATTTCAGGAACCAACCTTACCAGCGCGGATAAGGTCATCAGTGCAGGGAACATCCAGTACAGCTTTGACAGCTCTTATGACAGCGCATTGGCAGGCTCTCTCAGCTACTCAAGGCAGTCCAGGGCAGTCAACCTGAGCCCTGGGATGAATGCAGTCCAGCAGCTTTCATTCAGGCTTAATGTCCCGGCAACCGCATTTCCCGGGAATTATTCTGGCAGGATATTTGTAGCTGCGACATCATAGTAACCCTATTGCCCCAATTTACGATAAGATGAAAAAAGAGCCTGCTTTTTTATGGATATTCTTATTGATATTAGCTGGATTATTGTTCCTTCCCCCTGCTGGTGCACAAAGCATTTCTGTTTCTCCAGACAGGCTTTATTTCCATGTAAACGGCAGCGAATCTGAGAGGCAGCTGGCTGTGTATAACGGCAATGCTGGCATGATGCGCATCAGGATTGCTGCTGACGAATTTCCAGAATGGTTCTCCTTTGACAGGAGCGAAGTGGAAATTCCACCCGGGAAATTTGAAAAAGTAAAGGTAAGTGTTTCTCCGGATGCGGCCAATGGAGAGTATGTTTCCCACTTGACTGTAATCCCTGCGGAAGATGGGAATAAGCTCACAGTCCAGCTTGGCGCTGTTGTGGCAGCAGTGATAATGGTGGATAAGGAAAACAAGCTTAGCACAGTGCTGGGCGTTGCAATAAGCAGCGCCATTGTCACCTCAGGGCTGGCTGCATATTTCCTGCTGAAAAGGAACTTAAATCTTGCAAAAAATTGATAAATTTATGAGTCTTCCATCACCATATGCCCTGGTTGCCTGACTTCAGAAAATTTAAGCCGCTTCTTATCCTCACAGGGGTTGTTGGAGGTGTCGTTGGAGGGGCAGTTGCAGCCAGGGAGGTGCACAGCTACATCCAGCAGCAAAGGTTTTACAGGGAGTATCAGAGGGCAGGGGCTTATTACCCGAATATTCTCCTGGTATACCACCCCGATGCAGATGTAGTCCGTATAATCAGGGAGCATTTCCTGGAAGCAGGGGGGAGAGATGAAAAGAGGGCTGGAAAAGATGTTTATGGCATTGTTGTTGCCAGGGACATTTCTGATGCGAGAAGGATTCTTGATGATGCCAAAAAGCCTGACGGGGTCAGGATAAGTGCGATAATATCAGGGCATGGCAGAAGGGATGAACAAGGCATTAAGGATTATGAATTAAGGACTGCTGATGGCTCAACAATTCCCAGGAGGACGGTAAGAAGTCTGGAGGACTTGGTAGGGCGAGATAGTCCTGGGGAGGCAAAAGCAAGGCTTGACAGGCTTGAGGGAAACCTGCAGCAGTCAATAAGGAGGAGAAATGAGCCAGCGTACCAGCTTCTCAGGGAGATTGGGGGGTATTTTGATACGAGGCGGGCTCAATCATTCAGGACACCTCCGGAAAATATTGAGGATGCCCTGAGGGAGCTTATGTCAAGGGGAAATGGGATTCTGAGGTATCTGGGCGAGGATTCCCATAACGGCGGGGGGTTCTTCACAAGCCACACCGGAGAGCCAATAATTGATGATGAGTATTATGAGCACAGCGGGCTGTTCTTCAAGATTGACACCCTGGCAAACACGAATTCCCATGTGCAGGATTATGCAGGCTTTAATTCGCCTGCCTCAGGACAGGTTGCAAGGTTTGCAAGACCCCTCACTGCTGTGCCTTATAAAAAAGAGGGTAAAGGCATGGAAGCCGGGCATCCTGAAAGCCTTGAAATATTTGTAACAGAGTATTTCATGGGCCCTTCATTTGCAGCTGCTTATGAGAAGATGATTGGGAGGCTCAGGGAATTGGAAGCAGGAACAGGCTCATTAAGGGCTGAAATGGAAAGATACGATGCTGAAATAATGCTGATTCGCACGATAATCATGAACATGCAGTCAGCAAGGTTCAGCGTAGCAGCCAAATATCACCAGGCTCATCGTGCTGATTCCCCTGATGCCTCAGGTGTGGATGCTATTCTTCAGGATTATGCTGTCAAGGCTCCTATTGCTTATGGTGTATTGAAGCCCCTGCTTAAAGGCACAGGCCATGATGAAGCTGCATTTGGGCGTTTCATTGGCTGCCTTGGCAGGCCTGAGCTGAGGAATGCGACATATTACGGGCTGATTATGGACCTGTCGTTGCAAAATGCAAAGCTTATGATGGGCATTAACAATCCGGGCCTTGATGAGATAATAAGCTTCCTGACAACCCAGGGCAGGGTTTTAACGCCAGAGGAAATAGAGCCCCTGATTGGTGTTTATGACACTGGCTATAAGAAGAAGCATTATGTTGATACCCTCACAAGAGGCGCATATTCCTCTTATGTTGAAGGGCTTGAGAATCCTGACGCAATAAGGTATGCAGTGAAGTTTGCTGAAAAGGAGCTATATGCAAGGATTGCTGCAAATCAGGGAATTATAGCAAACGCCATAAGTGCCCTTAATTATTTTGGGAGGTTCAGGCAGGAAAGGGCCAATATAAGCATCTGGGAATTAGCTGTTAACTTTCATGTCATTACTGCGTACAGGCTTATGAGGATGGCAGAGGACTCTGTAAAGGGGGCTTTAAGGAATGAGCTGCTGTTTGCAGCAGGCAAATTAAAGCCTGATGAGCATGCTTATTACAGGAAGCTTTACGAAGGCAATGTTCGCGTCAACTCGCACAGCTGGTATCTCTCTGCCATGTCAGGCGCATTATTCTTTGAGGCTAACCGTCCTGAAAGCAATACGTTCCGTTCATTGAAGCGAATGTGGAGTGAAACAGGGAATGCCCTTGAAAGGGCTAAGAAGCTGGATGTTCAGGCTCCTGCAGAGGATGTGATGTCCTGGTTCTCCTTTGATTTGGCTAAAGACCTTGCAGGCTATGCCATGCTGGCGCGGGATATAGAAGCTAACCCCTCAAGATTAAGCATCCTGCTGGAGGATACAAGGGAAAGGTGCCCAATCAAGGTTGATTTTGGACTGCCTGGTCAGGCTTATGCTGCGTGAGGCCTAAAGCCTGAGTATTATCATTGAGTCAACCATGTCAAATGCCCTTGTGGCAATGTTAAGCGAGTGGCTTAGGAGCGCAATATCTTCGCCTGACAGCTTCTGGGAGTATTCCTTGTATATCCGCCCGATTATTGAGCTTCTGGAGATTTTTATTTCATTTGACTTCGCAGGCTGGAAGGAATAGAAAAAATCATAAACATCCCTCAAAAGCCCTGAAGAATCCTCAAAAATCCTGAGGGCTTGCCTGCTTAAGGGGGATTTTCCGTTTTTCTTCATCATGAGCTGTGCGAGGTATTTATACTGGTCGCCTATCCTCTCAAGTTCCTGGATGATGTAATACAGCGGCCCGGCTTTTTTGAATCCGTGGGAGCCGTATTTGTTAATCGCCCTGATTAGCATTGTTGCCAGCCTGTTGTTTTCCTGCTCCATGTAAATTATTTTTTCAAAGCCCCTGCCCTTCCTTAGGGAGTCTGCGGCTTCGCCTGACATTGTAAGCGTAACAAGAAACAGGCGCCTTAGGATGTTCTGGAAATCATCTATTTTCCCTGATACATTGACTATCTTGCAGAAATTCTGCCCCTGGTCTATTATCTCGTAGCCCACTGCCTCCTTCCATATTGTTGACTTGATGCTGTCTATGGACTCGCTGTTGCTTGTCCTGAACTCAACCTCATCTATGCCTATCCTGTAAACTGAATAAATTAGCCTTGGGAGCATGTTCCCGAATTCTGTCACGTCTATGACCAGCCTTTCCTTCTTCACCCTTGAATCGCACCATAAGGTCAGCTTGTCCTGGTCTGCCTGTATTTCAATCTCATCCCCCTTGCCAAGGTTGTTGGCAACAACCCATTCCCTCGGGACTGATATGAGAAGGGTTGAGTCCCCTATCTTGATTAGCTTCCTCTTCATGATGGTTCAAGGGAGCGCCTAATATAAATAATTATCGTTTTGTTTAAACAAATTATACTATTTATTTAATTTAATCAAAAGAACTATATATTCTCTGATGAACAGGCAGTGTGTGCCAAAACAGGATGATGGCTGCCCAAAAGGGGCGGCTGTCACTTACTGTCACTCACTGTCACTTATAGAGAAGCAAAATGGGAAGATATGATGGAAAAAGACGATTTTTACTATCATTCCGAGGAATCAGCCGGAGATGAGAATGAAAGGGATAAGGATGAAAAAGCGCATGACAGCGCGAGGTGGTGCATATGGTAGCAGCAGGTGCAGCAGTGGGTGCAGGGGATAGCGTAGCAAGGCCTGTCAGGAATGAGCCTTCAATTGATGTGCTGGTGAACGCAGCGGCGAATTTCGCTGACCAGTCAGTCATGAAGGGCTCAGGGGATTTAGTGGCAGTTGGAGGGAAGGCCTTGGTTTATGGTATGATTGGCTATGTGGCAGGGGATTTAGCCCCCCAGATAATAGGCAATGTCTTTCCGCAGGTTTCCGCAGGGTTCAGGGAGTCATGGGGAATCCCGTACATGATTGGAAACATACAGGCAGGCATTACATTAGGCCACAGGGAACTGGCAGAGGTCAGCATTGCCGGGTGGGCTTCAGCTTATCCCATCTTCAAGGACTATGTAGGCCCTAAGGTGCTAGCCCCGATATTTGAGAACACGATAGGCAAGCTGGGCGCGTGCTTAAACACGCCCGGAAAGTAATGAGCCTTTGCCATCTTGTCGGGCTTCTGGGCTGCTTGAGCTAAGCTGATATTCTTTTTTTTTTGATTATGCAATAATTTTTATACAGAACGCTTTGCGGATTAGATAGTTGACTGGAAGGGCTGGCACAAATGTCTGAGGCAAATTTTGCTGCACATGTTATAATCAGCGCAGGCCTTTGCGCAGCAGAGTATTATCGCAGGACAAGGTTCGCTGGAAATACCTGCCTCAGGGCTGTTGTCATGTCGGGGCTGGAGGTAATTGCGCTGGGTGCGCTAAAAGAGGTTTCAGACGCAACGCTGGGGACAGGGATTTTCAGGCTTTCTGACATTGGGGTTGACGGCCTGGGAATGCTTGTTGGGCAGGCAGCGAATTATTTTTCTTACAGGAGGGGAAGAGAAGAAGAGGCGCAGATTACAGGCAATACTGGTGAAAAAGGTTATTATGACCAGCTTACAGACGATTATTTCTAATCAGGTGTAATAAAGCCTGCCCTCAGACTTCTGCTTCCTGTCCATCTGGGAGTCTGGCTTGTTTATCCTTGGCCTGTTGCTGTCGTGGTCCCGCCTTAGCGTGATGTTCAGCTCTGAGAGGAACTGGTTCATCCCATCTTCCATTTCAAATGGCCCTCTTGCAGTTCCATGCCTTGCAGGCTGCCCTGAGAACACCATCAGCCGGTCAGATACCTGGTCAATGAAGAGCAGGTCGTGGTCAACTACAATGGCTGTTTTCCCGAATGTTTCCATGAAGTCGCGGATAGCCTTTGAGGCTGTAAGCCTCTGCTCTGAGTCAAGATATGCTGACGGCTCGTCAAGCAGATAAAGCTCAGCATCCCTTGACAGGCATCTTGCAATCGCAACCCTCTGAAGCTCGCCGCCTGACAGCTGGTTTAGCGGCTTCAGCAGCAGTTCCTTGAGCCCGAGAGGGCGCACCAGCTGCACTTCATATTTTTCAACAGCTTCAGCAAGCTCTGTTGCAGTGAGAAGCCCTGAGTCTGTGCTCAGGTACTGGGGCTTGTAGCTTACCCTGATGTTCTCATTAAGCTCCCCATAGTCCTGCTTTAATGCGCCTGCAAGCATCTTCACAAAGGTTGTCTTTCCAGTGCCGTTTTCTCCAAGCACGCCTACTACCTCTTTTCTTGCTATGCTTCCGCCAGGGGCTTCCAGTGAGAAGCTGCCAAGCTGCTTTTTTATCCTGCTCCATGCTACCAGGGGCTCTTTCCTTGAGGTGATTGCTGGCTGCCTCGGCTTGAATTTCAGCTCATGATTCCTGAATCTCACATTCTCCTCCTTAAGCATCCCTGTAAGGAAGGCGTTAATGGCGTTTCTGGCGGCTTTCGGAAGGCTCACCACTCCATAGGCGCCTGCCTCTCCGTACATTATGTGCACCAGGTCTGTTATGTAGTCCATTATTATAAGGTCGTGCTCAACTATTATTACAGCAGAATCGTCTGTGGCAAGCTCCTTGAGGAACTGGCTTACCCTTATCCTCTGCTTTATGTCAAGGTAGCTTGACGGCTCGTCAAATATGTACAGGTTTGCCTTTTTAAGCGCTGTTGCTGCTATCGCAACCCTCTGAAGCTCGCCGCCTGAAACCTCTGATATGTCATTTTCAAGGAAGTCCTGAAGCTGCAGCCTGGCGACAATGCCTTCAAAATTGTTTCTCTCATCCACCTTCCTCAAAAGCTCCCCTACCTTGCCTGAAGTTGTCTTGGGAAGAAGGTCAACTGCCTGCGGCTTGTATGCTATCCGGATTTCGTTCCTCTTCAGCCTTTCAAAGTACCTGTGCGCCTCAGTTCCCTTGAAGTAGCTTATTATATCGTCAATTGTAGCTTCATTTTCCCTCCCGAAATTCGGCTTTATGAGCTGGGCGAGAATCTTTATTGTGGTGCTTTTCCCTATTCCGTTAACTCCCAGGAGCCCGACAACCTGCCCGAACACAGGGTATGGAAGGCTGTAAAGCCTGAATCCATCCCTCCCGTACTTATGAATAGGGTTTTTCAGCTCAGAGGGTAGGTTTACCATGTGGATGGCCCCGAAAGGGCATATCTTGACGCAAACGCTGCAGGCGTCATTAGCCACTTCCTCGTGTATCTCTGCCTTTCCATCCGCTCCTATGACTATAGCCTCCTTCCCAGCCCTGTTCACAGGGCACATCCTGATGCACAGGTATCCCCCGCAGCCCTCAGGGTTGCACTTGTCCTTCTCAATTACTGCAATTCTCGGCATAAGATGGATTTGCTAACATCTTGCTTAATAATGTTTTTGTGGAAAACGGAAATTCGGGGAAGATTTATAATAACTGAAATCCCCCCACTTCATATGATGTACTGCGAGTCTTGTGACAGGAGGTTTTACGGGCACGACATACTTATTTTTGACAACTGCCCGTATTGCCAGAGCAATGAGACACGGGAGCTGGAGGAATGAAAGGGCAGCTTGCTGACAGGCTGGGCATTATTCTCCTGAAGAGCGGCTTTGCAGTGAAGTGCCTTCCAAGGAGATGGTTTGACATTGTTGCCAGGAGGGGGGATAGCATCCTGATAATCAAGGTGCTGAATGACGCTAATTCCATCAGTTTTGAGCTTGCGAGGGAAATGTCAAGGATTGCCTCCCTGATTTCTGCAGCCCCATTGATTATTGCAGAGAAGGCAGGCTCTTTTCTTGATGATGGTGTTGTTTACCTGAGGTTTGGGGTGCGTACAATCAGCATAAGGACATTTGAGGACTGCATCAACAACAGGCTCCCGTTTGTCACCAGCAACCAGTCAGGCCTGACAGCTTCAATAGATGCCCGGAGGCTTGCAGAGGAAATGGCTGCCCAGGGGTATTCCCTGACTTATTTGTCCGGGAGGGTGGGTGTTTCAAAACAGATGATTGCACGTTACAGGGTTGAGAAATCCGAGATTTCCATTAAAAAAGCGCATATGATGCAAAGGATTTTTGGAGACAGGATATTTGAGCGGGTGGATATTTTTTCATCAGGGGAAGAGACGCCGCTTGAAAAGCAGTCTGTTGAGGCCCTGAAGTACGAGTCTCTCGGGTTCAAGGCAGTTGATGCAAAAAAGGCTCCTTTTGACATTGTTGCCAAGAAAGGCAGGGAAATAATATTCACTGATGTGGGGGATAACCCCCATCCTGAGCTGGAGTCAATAACCCGGCTTATTGACGCAGAAAAGCTGGTGATTTTTGACAGGAAAAAGCCAAGTGACAGGTCAATCCCAAACATAAGCAGGGAGGAGTTCCTTGATTTGGACACTGCAAACGAGCTGATTAAGTTTCTCAGGGAGTTTGAATGACTGGTATTGGCAGTGCTTTGTGTAAAAAGTAATATTTCAGTGCTGTGGCGCCATTTGTACAATAAAGGGTTCTTTTCTTCTCCCCTCGCTGAACCGCGGGGGAGAGAAAAGAAGTTTCTTCCAGAAACCGCCACAGCTATAAAAAAAACACTTAATACACAAAGCCTATTGACAGCAAACCTTTATTAAGCAGCCCCGCCTGCTAACCGCGCATGATAAGGGCTGTGATATTTGACCTTGACAATACGCTGATTGACTTTATGAGCATTAAAAGGTCATCCATTGATGCCGCAGTAACGGCAATGATTGCCTCAGGGCTGAAGATGGGCAAGGAGGAGGCCACAAAATACATGTTCCAGCTTTATGACGAGCATGGAATAGAGTATCAGGAGATTTTCCAGGAATTCCTTGCAAAGGTGCAGAAGAGGATTGATTACCGGATTCTTGCGGCAGGGATAGTTGCATACAGGAGGCTTCAGCTCGGGCTTCTTGAGCCTTACCCTAATGTCATCCCTACCCTGCTGAAGCTTAGGGAGAGGGGCTATAAGCTGGCTATCCTTTCAGATGCGCCGAGGCTGAAGGCGTGGATAAGGCTTAGTGAGATAAGGATTGCTGATTTTTTTGAGGTAATAGTGACGTTTGATGACACTGGAAAGATGAAACCGAGCATCATCCCTTTCAGGAGGGTGCTCAGGGAGCTGAATGTCTCGGGGAATGAATGCGTCATGGTTGGCGACAATCCGGTAAGGGACATAAGGGGAGCCAGGAGGGCTGGAATGAAAACAGTGTTTGCCCGCTATGGCGACACGAGAAAAACTGACAGGAGCAACGCTGACTTTGAGATTGAAAGCATTGAGGGGCTTCTGGAAGTGGTGGACAAGCTGAATGCGTAGTTGATTCTCGGGGGAATGGATAATGTTCTTGAACAAGAGGGTGTTTTGGTCGTGCTTTATAGTTGCATTCACGCTTCTTGTTGCAGGATTCATCAGGAGCGGGGTTGAGCCACTCTCTTCAATGGCTGTTGCAAACCCCGGTCCTGATATGGCAGTTTCAGAGAAAACAGGGATAACAGCACTGGCAGTCATTTCAGCCACTGCCTTGGCTGTCACTGCAGCAATCCTCCTGGCAAGGTTCAAGAAGAAAACTATGGAAGAAACCTAAGATGTCTGGTTTTGTGCAAGTGTGTTGTTGAATGAAGCACTGGAGTAGTAAGTGTAATAGGCTGCGTATCCTTTTGTAAACTTGTTGTCTGTTGATGTAATCTGCCAGCCAGGCTCTGCATCATTAATGTTGTATGCCTTGCCTCTTATTATAGAGCCTTGAATCTGCATTTTAAGAATTATTGTTTCGTTGCTGTTGATGGTCAGAGGTATCAATGTCAGAATTCCCGGATTATATGGGAATCCGCTGAAGTAAGACAGCGCCAATCGCTTTTGCCCGCCCCAGGCTGTGCTTAAGCAGTACCCATAGCCAGACAAGTTCATCCTGCCACAAACTCCCACCTCAGCATTTTCTCCCGGCAAACTGACTTCTGTTGTTATTGTGCTGTTCTCCACAGGCAACCAGTCAAGCACTAGAATCGGGTGCCCGCCATAACCGAAATCTTCAGCTATTGCAGATGTTCCTTTGGCTCTCCAATAGCCATTAATTGAAGTTGCAACTGTTCCATTCATCTCGCTTCCTGGCTCTGTTGTGTTGAATGAAGTTGTCAGGTTTGTGAATCTCGGCATGGAATAGTATGAATAGAACCCTACCTGCCCAGAGCGGAATGCAGTGTCAGTTGCTCCAATCTGCCAATCAGGCTCATCACTTCCTTTGTTAAAAACCTTGCCCCTGATAACATTTCCATTCACCATAACCTTAATCGTAACAGGAACGCTGCTGCTTATATTTATCTGCGCTGACTTAATGTGGCTCGGATTGTATGGGAACCCATCAAAACGTGAAAGCATTGCTGAAACACCCCCACCCCAAGCAGTGCTTAAACAGTAGCCCGAGCCCGAATTATTCATCCTGAAACATAAACCCGCTTCAGTGTTCTCTGCTGGAAGCGCAACATCAACAGAAACCACACCATCACTAATATTCGTGCCTGGAATGACCACCAGAGGATGCCCGCCATATCCACTGATTATCGGCACATACGAGTTATCATCATAATGCCATAGCCCATTCAACATAACAGGCTCTGCTACAGTGAAACTCACGTTCGCCCGGCTGCTTAAAAGCGAACTGTTGCAAAGCACTCCAATCTCATATTTGCCTTTCACACTTAAATCCATAAAAGAATAATGGAACGTCTTATTAATTGACTCCATCAGGACTTGATTGACATCACAACCGCCTCCATCAATACATATTTTTTGCTCATAACTGCAAGTAGAATTCGCATCCGTAGACACATTCAGCCAAGCACTCTGTCTAGTTATTATTGAGTCCTGAAGCGGGCTTAGAATAGTTATCACAGGGCCGTAAAGACTTGCGTTCCTCAGCACCACCAAAGTGAACTTTGCAGTTGAACTGTTTTTCCCGTCGCTTGCAGTGAACTCAAAATCATAGTTTCCTGCGTCGCCAGCCAAAGGCTTCCAATCAAACTCTCCATTATTACCAACCAGCCTGCTATCGTTCGCAAACAAAGATATGTTATCATTTTCAGGGTCTGAAACGTTTACCTTAAAGATGGCTGTTGCGCCTTCATAAATATAGATAGGACCATCAACCGAGATTAAAGGCGGAGTGTTGACATGCAAAACACTCAAAATTATTTCCTTTGTAACATAAACAAATCCGTCAGTGACAGTTACATTCATCAAATAAGCCCCAGCCTGGGAAGGATTCGGGCTCCACACAAAAAGCCCAATGCTATCCAACTGCGCACCAGCAGGCAAATTATCAGAAGAAAACACCAAAGTATCATTATCCAAGTCATACGCAGGAATCCTGAAACTAAACAGTTCGCCTTCATTCAAAGTAAGATTATCACTTAAATTAATCACCGGAGGCCTATTAGTGTTAAGAACGGTCAAAGTGAAGTTAACGCTCTTGTTCACTATTCCGTCGGAAAAATTAACTATTATTGTTTGATTTCCGGCATCAGAATAGCTTAGATTCCATTTTTGTTCATCGTCAAATGGTGGACCTAATTTGAAAGTGAGGTTGTTGTCATCATTTGTTACATAATTCTCATTGTCTAAGTCATAAAAGTAAACGCAACCATGAACATAATTTGAACTACCACTACAGCCAGGATTATTATTCCCTATTTCGTCTGATTCGCCGTTTTTTGTTACTTTAGTTGTGTAAGCGTGGAAATATAGTTCGTCCCCTTCATCGAATACACTTGGTTCCACTAAATAAAATTTAGGTTCCCTATTGACATTCAAAACAGTCAAATTAAAGCTTTGGCTGACATTATCTTGTCCATCAGACACAGTTAAATTCAAATAATAGTCCCCTGAAGTTGAAAAGTTCGCCTTCCATTTACCGGATTCATTCAATGGGTAAGCGTAGAAATATGTCAGTTCATCATTATCCTCGTCCGTTGCTTGTGCAATTATGGAAATAGTCTCGTTCTCAAATATTGTTATGTTGCTTATTTTTTTTAATACAAGAACCCGATTTACATTAATCACAGTCACATTCACAGTTTCATATACAGCGTCTGTTGAATCATTAACAATCACTTTCAACAAATATTGTCCGCTCTCATCATAACCAGGCGAATAATTAAAACTGCTTCCTGTAGAAACTATCTTCAAATTCAGCAGCCAGATGTAATTCAGCGAATCGTTGTCAGGGTCTGAGGCATCCACTGAGAAATTCACAGAATAGCCTTCATTCACTGCCACTGTGCCATTAGGCAGCAGGCTTTCAATAATCGGAGCGGAATTGATTGCCAATTTAGGCTCTATCACCAAAAGAACAAGCTGAGAGATTATAACCTTTCCGTCGCTCACGCTTAAGTTAACTGTATAGTTTCCAGCATCGCCGTACCCTGTATGCCAAACAAATGTCCCATTGTAAGGCTGCGCAAATCGGGTATCGTTAATGTAATAGTACAAAACATCCCCGTCTGCATCGCTTGCATTTGCAATTATTATTGCCTGGTCAGTTTCATTTACTGTCACGTTGGCAATAGGCTCCAGTTTAGGCGGGCTGTTGCTCAAAAGCCAGCTTACGGAGTTCGCGATGAGAAGATTCCTTGACTGGCTGTCAGTTATTCCATTTACATTAAAACCGAAATAAACCACTTTTTGGCTTATGTCTCCGTTTCTCCTTGTTGTGACAACTATCGCAGATTCATTTGAAGGCCACTGAGCAATCGATTCGGATTCAACAGGGCTTATTGCATCAGGATAAGGAGAAAACTGATTGTCTAGAATTAACTGGCTCGCAAGCCCGCTTGTTATTGTATTATTGATAAGGGTTATATAGCTGCTGGCATTAAGAATCATGTCTCCAGCAAGCGCAGAACCAGTCATGCTGCTGAATATCATGTTATTTGAATTGGCAAGCCCCATATCATCCCCCTCAATAAGGACTCCTCCGCTGAAATTTTCCAGCGCCTGCAGAAGTTCGTTGTTATCTTTCTGGTTGAAATAGCTCCCTGAAGTCCAGGTGATGAGCCTGAAGTTCTTCATGTAATCGTAATCAGGAATTCCCTGTGCTTTGATGCTCCAAGATTCAGTGCAATATCCCTTATTCACAAGAACATAGGATATTTTATCCAAGCTGTCGGGCTCTGCTGTGGAATACAATTCTGAATCGTCCTGCTGGATTATCAGCGCAGGCGATTTGCTGCAAACATAGATTACCGCATCAAGCCTGTTGTTTGACTCGTTGAACTCATCCACTATGTTTTCCGGGTCGGCAATTATGCTCGCCTGAAAAATGCTCTTGGTGAAATTGAACCTGCTTGTAACAGTTCTTGTTTCAAGCGGATTGAGCTGCAATTGCTGAATGTCCTGGCTGCCATTGACGGTTGTTTTTATATTTGCAAAAGCAGATTCTCCACCCAAATTTGAAACGTTCACGCTTGTTACAAGACTTCCTGCAGTATCATCATACTCATACCCAAATCCCTGAATGGCAAAATCAGGCTTTTCAGGGTAAATTGTTAAGTTGTACTCTTTCTTGTCGTTAAAGTAATTTTTTTCTTTATAGCTGAAATTGCTGTTTACGATTGCCCTTATCCTGTGCTGCCCGGGCTCCATTAAGGTGGAAAATGAATATTCGTTAAATGGTCCGATGCTTGCTGCATCAATCACTGATTCATTGTCTATTTGTATCCCGACCTTTAATTTGTCCTGCAGCGGCCTTATCGACTCAACATATAGAGTGCCTCTTGCGAGCCCCTCAAATTGAGAATCCAATGTGATATTTCCAGGTAAAATATCCTGGTCATCCTCAAGCAATGCCCAATCAATCATGTTTTTGGCAAGTATGGCCCTCGAAGCATTATCAACTGCATCCATATCAAATGAAATAAAAGTTGATTTGCTTGATGAATTTTCAAACAAGACCATTGATGTTTTCAAAGTTGAATTCCATAAAGCTAGACTTTCTGAACCTATCGGCAAAATTGAGTCAGGAAATTTGTCTAAGGATGAGTTAAACTCTAAAATATCAGGCAAGCCTATTGTCAACGGATGGATTTTCAAAACCCTTATTGAAGTGTTCCCTGAGAAATCTTCAGCCGAAAACCTAAGGTCACTATCCAGCCTGGAGTGAAGCGTATCAGTCATAAATCTGTCATTGACATGCTCATTTGCAATTTCACTGCCCTCAACAGCAATAACCCCTTTTTGGATATAAAACCTCGAAATCAAGTCGGTGAAATTCTGGTTCAACCCTGAAATATCATTTCCAGATGACCAGACCAAAGCATCAAAATTCATCGCATAACTCAAAGGCACAAAATCACTCTCTGAAGTGTCAATAACTGATGCACACAAATCCCTCTGGCTGATTTCGCTTTCAATCCCGCTGCCTTTTTCCGAAGAATGGATAAAGAGCAGCCTTGGGCCATCACGGCATTTTGTAGCTGTGAAATTTACAAAAAACTTTTCAGCACAATTTCCAGATGAATCACAAGGTGTAAACTCGGCAGAATAGTCGCCAGGCTCGAACAAACCATAAATTGTCACAAATTCATTTTTTGAGCCGTCATCAAATTCGCGCTCCCTCTTTGAAGAGATTACTTGAACTTCTTCAGAGCCATTTGCAGAGAGTCTTGAGACACTCAAATTCAGAACAAGGTCTGATGATTCTCGGGCATCAAAGAAAACAACTTCCGGGCCTACTTCGCTCACATATGGCTTAGCTTCAATTCCATAGATTAATGGTGCCTCGCTGTCATTAATATCAATCGAAGAATGAAACGCAAAAGTGCCCTGGCCAAAATCACCTATAAGCGTCGCATTATAGCTGCCCGGCTCAATGCTGGCTGGACTTGTAAAAAATAATTGTGAGCTACCTTTTGAAACTTCATAGTTTCCCAGTCTCACATCTTTGATAACAGGTCCTTTTGACATCTGCAATGAAAGGCTTAAGTTAAGTGGGTCATCTGAAGAGCTTTCAAGGCTTATTGAACCCGAAATATTGCCCCCAGAATAATTGAAAGTGAAACCATTCACACTGATAAAATCGCCTTGAATCCCCATAACATCAAAATAGCCTGAATAAAATGCTTTTTTGAGTGTGCTTCCGCTGCTGCTCAAATAGGAGATTTCCAGTTCAATCTGATAACGCCCAATCTCCTGCGTATCTGAATATATGCTATTGAATAAATTTCCTTCCCCTGTCAGCAATATAGCGGATTTCTCCCCATCCGGGCGGGTTACAAGAGATGAAATATTTTCAATCTGAACAAGGTCATATACAACTACAGAAATCGGCACAGTATCTGACCTGTTGACCAGCTTTGAAATATTTACTGAGAAATCAAGGTTTTCAGAAAAATAAAGTGCTTTATCAAGGTCGATTAGTCCGAAGCCATAGCTCGTATCTTTTCCAGGCGTGCCAAGGTCAAGGGAAGTTTTCTCCAAAATCGACTTTATGTCCCCTTGGTTAAGCGACATGTTCCTGCTAAGGATGAGAGCCACAGCTCCGGAAACATGAGGAGTAGCCATACTTGTCCCGGATTTTGAACCATATCCTGATGGAACTGAAGATTCAATATCTACGCCTGGCGCAACAAAGTCAGGCTTTATACCTACTCCAGGAACATTTCCGCCGCTTGAAAAGCAAGCAATATTCTTGTCATCATCCACAGCGCCCACAGTTATCACACTTGGGGAACTGCCAGGCATTTCAACACCCCTGAATGAGTTGCAAGTGTCTGAAGGGCAGCCGCTTCCGCAGTTTCCAGAAGAAACAACAAAAATGACGCCTTTGGAAACTGAGTCCTCAATCACAGTTTCCATTGCAGCATCCATATTTGAGCCAGAACCCAGGCTCATGCTGATGACATTAGCGCCATTATCAACTGCCCAGGAAATTCCGGAGATAATGCTCATAGTATCTCCATAACCAGTGTCATTCAAAACTTTCGCATTCAACAGCAAAGCGCCAGGGGCAACCCCGTTGAACCTTCCTCCTGATGCATTAGTACCAGCTATGGTTCCAGCAACATGGGTTCCGTGGCCATGCACATCATCAGCGCTGCCAGAATCAGAGAAATCTCTCTCTGCAATAATCTTTCCAGCCAGCATTTCATGAGTTTTCCTGATTCCGGTGTCCAAAACCGCAACCTTCACACCCTGCCCGGTATATCCTGATTTCCAGAATGAAGGGGCATTAATCAATGGAACTGAATTATCAAGGAGTGCGTAATATTTCAGGTTCGGGTAAATCTTGACAACATCATTTGATGATGCTATCCTGGCAATGTCATCAGCGTTCATTTCAACCTGAACATAGTCTGATTTTTTATCCAGGGAAACTTTATTCTCGAGTTTTGCCCCAATTGACTGTGCCTCGTCCGATAAATCTCCAGATGCCAGAACAATCACATCGATTTTCAGCTTGCTTGCTGCCTCAACAGGGTTTTCGGCAGATGCTGCATCATAAAGAGCTTTCTTAACCTCAGCCTTGGTCTCGTCCGTGATCTTGTCGCTGGCAGAATCAATTTCCTTAATGCCTTCCAGATAAACTGAACTCTCAACCTTTTTCTGCGAGCTATCCTGCAATAGAGAGGTTGCGAAAAGAATGCTGACTGCCATAAGTAACACTATGCAAGCAATCTGCAGTTTCCTTAGCGTTTTTGTTTTAATCATCTTTTCATTCCACTATCTTGCCTGCTGAGTCTTGCTCATATAGCTGCAGGCAAGCTGATTTCATATCCTCAGACTTTATTTTCAGGCATATAGCAGCATCTTCAGGATTTTTCAGGTCTGTAACTGAAAAAAAGCAAGTATCCCGCAAATTGTCTGACTTTTCAATCATCTCGCAAATGTCAGGGTTAGTTTGATTGACGGCAACATAATGAAGGCAAAGCTCCTTTCTTTCAATATCACCCTGAAGCATGCTGACAGCGCCGTTCAAATAAAGGCAATTTTTGTAATCTCCTTTTAGCGCCACATCCTGCACTTTTTCAACTTCGATATCACTTACACAAGAAGCCCTAGCATCCTCAGGATAATTACATTTCCTTATCCTGTTGCAAAGCCCAGTATCCCTTGCTGAATAGGCAACAGAACTTATGCAGCCGCTTTCATACATGCAGCCCAGATCAACATTCTCTGCCAAGGTTATGTTTTCAGCTGCCAGAGTCACAGGCTTGATATTTGAAAACCTTGAGCAGATTCCAACATCATTCATCTTAACTGCTGCATCCACTATTTCCACATATGTGGCATTTTCACTTAACTGAACAGATTCTTTCGGAGTGCATCCAGCCAGCGCCAACACCAGTGACAAAAAAATCGCAAATCTTTGTTTGTTCATTTCAGTTCCCCCTATCAATTTTTTCAATTATGTCTGTTAGATTAAATAGATATTTTGATAGTTCACTTCTTTTGATTGAGTCAGCATCATAGTAGTTATCTCCCTGCATCAGAAGAACACCTCCATTGGAAAGCTCTATCAATCTGCTGTGCGGAGACTTCCTTAATTTTTGCAAGCCTATACTTTTAACCATTTTCGGACCATAGAAATTCATCCAGTAGATTGTTTTTTTACTTACAGAATCATTAACTCTTATATTCATGTACGTTCCATAAATTGATTCTTCCCTGTCGCCACGGCCATAGGAGGGTTCCAGGATATTAAAAACATCTATGCATTTTTCAAGATAATTCTTGAAATGGTAATTCGCACTATCACTTGGGTCTGCATTTCCTCTCTCAATCAGGAGTCTTGCAACTGTTCTCATTCCTTCAGAAGTGTCAAGAGGCATTTTTGAAAAATGCTGAGCAGGATATAAATTAAGATTAATCACGTAATTTGATTTGGGAATTTTAATATCCAAAGATTTCCCTTTTCCGCCATTGAAAAGCTGTTCTACTATTGTTGTAAAGTTATTAGGAAGCTTTTCTTTCCCATAAATTCCGGACACTACATCTTTCACCAATGATTTTGTGAACTTCTTTTCTGAAGGCACAAACTCGACTATTATCCATTCTGACATTTAATCGCCCCTCAGAATTTTTTGAACTACATCAGACCCAAGACCTTTCTTTAAATTTTCAATAAGCCAATTCGGCATTGAAGTTCTCGATGATAATCTAATCTGATCCCAATTGCCAACTTCTTCATTGTATCTTCTCATTTGGTCAATCATGTCATCAGATATTGCCCTGTTTTCAATAGTCGGCCAATCTCTCATTTTATGCTCCATATAGATTGTTTCCCCTCCGGATTTTTTATATACGATGTCAAATTGTCCTTTGAGATTTCCATTTGGATAATAAAACGGCTTCTCAAGAGATTCTATTGTCCTTCCAGATTGCTTCAGTTCATTTGCCTTAACTATATTATCAGCAATCTTTCGTGTATCTTGTTGGGTGTCAAGAACAGCCTTTACCGCATCTTGAAGACCCTCTGTTCCCTTCAAGTTTCTTAAGGAATCAACTATAACTTCGAAATCGCTGCTGGCTATTATGTTTATCATGGCTTCTTTCTTCGTAGTACTTGTTATACTTCCTTCAGGTAGCTCATTGATGAAGCTATTAACCTTCTTCCACCCGTCCTTCTGCCATGGCCAGAACCCATCGAACCTGCTTGCCACGCTGTCAATGCCTTCGCTTCCTATTGCCTCAACAAGCTTTGCCTGCTTGGAAATCAACTCATCACTGTATTCGGATGCTTTCAGCGTGTTCTTGCCAACATTTGACTTTACCAATTTCTCAATTGTTCCATCTGAGATTCCTTTTCCGGAAAGCTTCGAAATCCTGCTTGCAGCAAGTTTTGCCTCAGCCTCAGAAAGCCCTTTGGTCCAGCCCTCATCAAGCTTCATCATCCTGCCAAGAGCATTCAATTCCTCATCTCCCCATTTGACTGCTGCATTTATATACCTGAGTTGAGACATCTTTTCTGCAACTTCTGCTCCCAGATTAGCTGCATCCCTGATAATCACCAGCTTTTTTGACAACTCTGAAACCTTTCCGAATATTGCAAATAGCTTTCCTGACTTTACGGCCACAGATACTACTCCAATGCCCACAGCCATTCCAAAAACCTGCTCAACAACATAGCCCTGGATGAATCCTGAAAAGAACCCTATCTGGAAATCAACATATGAATCCCTGTTATTGAAGCGGTCTTCCCGCCACGGGTTTATTATTCGCCCTTTTTCAAGGGTTGACCTGAATATTCCCCAGACAGCCTCGCCAGGCTTTGAAAGAAGGACCTTTACGCTTGTAATAAGGTCATTGATGCCTGGGCCTATCTTGTTAAAACGATCTTTGCTTGTAACGACAAACCAAAGCCCGGTCACAATGGCTTTTCCAGCCCCAAAAAGTCCTGAAACATCATCATATACGCCTTGGCCAATTCCCCATGCTGAGCCAGCAAAAGCTCCCGAGCACATTGCACCTATTGATGTAATCGTTGTTGTCCTGGATTCCCTGTCTGTTGCGATTATCAGGGTGCCGTCGTGAGTTATAACCGCATCCATCCTTTCTGCTGTTTTTGCAGATTGCTCCAAAGTGTAAGATTTGTTAACAACAATGTCGGCGTCGAGGCCTGCTGATGATATTGCCTCAGCAACAAGGAAAGGCTTTTCCTGAATGTTAGCAGATGTTACCTTTGTCACGTTTAAAGCCGCGACAACCTTGTCATTAGCCTGAATCCAGTCGCCATTATTATCAATGTTCTTTTTCCAAATAACCAAAAGAACAGCACCGGTTGGGAGGCAGGCTAGAACATCGCTGGATTTTGTTCCCCAAACCGACTGCAAATTGCTGTTGGCATTGTTTGGGTCAGAGCCAATAAGGACTTCATCATTATCCATAATTCCATCATTATCCCTGTCGCCAGGAAGGCTGCAGGGGCAGCCGAAGCTCGCATACTTCACACCATCAACATTAATGCTTCGTGAGTTGCAAAACACCCCATCAGGGCAGGTGACCTTAACTGTTCTAGTGCCATATGAAGCCTGGAAAGACTTTCTGCCATTCAAATCTGTCAAGCCCTGGAATGAGTCATCAAGATACACATTTGCATTTTGTATTGGCGAGCTCGACTTTGGCCCTGAATTGTAGAAAACATCAACATTAATAGAGCCTTTTTGGGCATATTGGCCACAATCCACATAACAATTATTGTAATTTTCAGAACCAACACATTTCCCATTTCCACAGTAATCTGGTTCTGAAGCGAGGCAGCCATCCCACCCGTCTCTTATCGGTGAAGGATAATTTTCCTCGCAGAAAGGATGTGAAGGCGGGCAATCCGCATTGCTGTTGCAATCACAATCACTTGAGCTTCCATCAGGAATTGGGCAACTATTTCTTGAAACATCCAGATTATAATACCCAACATTATTGCCTTCGTTAGATTCCTGGACAGAATTCTCGGTATCAACCGAATTCTTCAATGTATGGCTTCCTGCACTTAAGAACCTTTTATGAGTGCAATACCAAACAGACCCTGGCTGAACAGGCGAATCAAGGTTACATGTATGAACCAGGACATTATCAATATAAAGCTTGGATTTGAAAGTTCCTGAAGGTTTTGTGCCGGTGTTTGTTACTTGAAAAGTAATTGATATTAAATCATTATCCCGCGGATTTGAAGGGCTGATTTCAAAATCAGTGGGTGTAAGATCAACATAATCAGCATTTTCAACATGTAGGATTTGAGTCTGCTCGTTATTATCCTCCCTTGTTTCTGGAATGTCATTATCTATATCAACAACAACTTTAAGCGTATGACCACCGGCAGACAGAGATAATGGATCAGATGCACAATACTTACTCTCACCAGCCTTTCTTCCAGATGCCGTGCAATAATCTTTAAGAACGCCATCAACATACAAGCCATACCTGAAAGATGAAGTTATATCGGTGTTTCCAATGTTTTTAGCCCAATATGTTACTTTGATAGAATCAGAGTTTTTGGGGTTAGAAGGGGAAACAGTCATTCCATCAGGTATGAGGTCATAAGAAGTTTTCGATGAAACCTGCAGATTTTGTGTCTTAACGTTATTATTTTCATTTGTTTCGTGAATATCATTATCAGGGTCAACAACATTTTTCAAGGTATGCGTACCTGAGAATAGCCTAATTCCATCAATATCGCATTCTCCAACCTGGCCAGCCTGCCTTCCACTAGCAGTGCAAGTAGCCCACCACTCATTGTCAATGTATAGCTTGTAGTCAAAAGAGCTGTCCACATCATCAGGCCCATAATTACCAGCCCTCATCGTTATCTTTATACTGCTATCAGTGTCAGGATTGGAAGGTGTCCAAGTGAAGTCCCCAGGATACAAGTCATAGCGGCCTGTGATAGTCAACTGCTGAGTCTTCTCATTATTATTCTCGTCCGACTCGCTAATCTGATGGTTTGAATCCACAACAACCTTCAATGTATGCGTGCCTTTTGATAGCTTAAACGCGTTTGAATCGCAATACTTAGACTCGCCAGCTTTCCTACCGCTTGCATCGCAATAGTCCTGCAGGGAATTATCCACATAAAGACCGTACCTAAAACCAGAATTAATATCAACAGCACTTGGATTGTTTGCATAAAATCTCACAACGACGTTATCCCCGCTATTAGGACTGGATGGAGACACAATAATATCACCAGGTACAAGATCCCCCAACCCAGAAACTGATAAATGTGTACTTCCCTCGTTATTACCCTCATTTGTTTCGTGAATATCATTATCAGGGTCAACAACATTTTTCAAGGTATGCGTACCTGAGAATAGCCTAATTCCATCAATATCGCATTCTCCAACCTGGCCAGCCTGCCTTCCACT
>JACPTE010000030.1 GCA_016192945.1 Candidatus Woesearchaeota archaeon | reverse complement strand
CGAAATCCTCCCTCACTTCATAGCTGTAAACCTCCTTTACCAACTTTCCCAGAAAACACGCTGAAGCACCGCTCCCTGAGCCAGCCTCAACCACCCTGCTCTCCCGATTAATGCCTGTCACAGAGACAACCGCGGCAAGGTCTTTCAGCGGAATTATCTGAGGGCCTCTCCTTATCTTCCGGTAACTGTCGCAGAATGAAGGAGTTAAAACAAAAAGCTCCTTTCCAGTGCTCGTCCGCACAACATCACCATCACCTGCTTTGCGCAAGTCCTCATTCCTCACGAAGCCAAGCTGCGAATGGTAATCTCCTGACAGGTCCCTGACATAGAAAAATCTCCCGGACCTTGAGACAAGAACCTTCTCAACCCTCATTAGTCAAAGAAAAAAGAAAGAGTATAAAAGAATATTGAAATGCAGTATGTATTAAGTTCCTTCTTGAATGATTATTTGGGACATTCGTAAGTGGTTAGTGGTCTGTAGTTTTTGACCTATATTTTCTAGCACCGAAATCTATTTATTCTTAGTATATACTTAGGATATACTAAGATGAGACGTATTAAACAGGAAGTTTCCAACGAACTCACGGTGAAGAACATCAAAGGATACTTTGAGAAAAACATCACGCGGTTTGGCAATGGCGCAAAAATAGATGCTCCTAAGGAGCATCTTGGGAAAAAGGTGATTGTACTTGTCCTTGAAACATGACCTACGTCAACTGAGTAAAAACGAGCTCATAAGCATAATAATTGACCTGAAAGAACGAGTGGAAAAAGTGGAAGCTATACTCAACGCGTATGAGAACCCTCATACGCCCAGTGGTAAAGTGCGTTCAAAAAAGAACACTGTGCGTGATGATAGTAAGCCTCGTTTTCCTGGCAAGCCTGAAGGAAGCAACGGGGGCGGCATTGACATGCCTAAGCCTGACAAGGAAGAGCGGGTGAGCATGACGTTGTGCCCTAAGTGTTGCAGGAAACTGAAGAAGCCTTGCGACACTTACTCATTTACTCAGATGGACATTCCAACTCCCGGTTTTATAACGACGCGTTACGTTGTTGAAATGTACGAGTGCGGATGTGGTGAGAAAGTGGATGCAGGCGAAAGCCTGCATAAGGGCTTTTACGGCCCCAATGTTACCGCGCTTATGGGTGTCTTGAAAAAGGAAGGTCTCAGCTATGAGAGTATTTCTGGATTGCTGCAGGACGTGCATAAGCTGCCCATTTCACACGTTGGCGTGTATGGTAAGCTTGTGAAGCTTACACAAGTCATGGGTATTGAGAGGGAGCGCATCAGAAAAGCAGTGAGCAGGCATGAGTACGCTCACATGGATGAGACCGGCTTGCGAGAGGATGGAAGAAACGGTTATGTGTGGAGTGCAAGCACTCCACTTCACTGCTTGTTTGAGTACGATTTCAGCAGAGCTGGACAGGTTGCTCAGAGAATGCTTCCAAACTTTAACGGGGTTATTGTCACAGATGATTATAAGGGATACTTGTGGGCTTCACAACGCCAGTTGTGCTGGGCGCACTTGCTTCGTGAAGCTAAAGACTTTGCGGAGAATGATGGCGCTTTAGTTCAGTATGAGCGTTTGAAAACATTGTATGATAAGGCGAAACGCGCTCAGGAGATTAGGAACACGAAATTGTATGATAAGCTGGCATGGGAACTTGAAGACATTGCAACGTGCTACCATCCGTTGGATGGTTGTAAGACTATGTATGGGAAGCTGCACGGACGTGCAGCCTTATGGCTACTAGGAGTTAAACATAGCAATGTTCCTTTAACCAACAATCATGGGGAAAGGTGTTTGCGTAAAGTTGTTTTGCACCGCAACCGCATAGGCTGTATCAGAAATAAAACCGGGGAAGCTTTTGTTAACGTGTTCCTCAGCTGCACTTCCACATGGAAGTTGCAGGGGAAAAGCACATACCAACGGCTGTTAAAATACGCCCTCACGACTTAATACATACGAAATGCAGACGGGAAAAAATAAAGGGAGGAGCTAGACCCAGTTCTCGTCCTCTCCCTTTTCCGCCCCCTCATCGCTGAGCTCATCATCTAGGTCGTCATCGTCCTCGTCCCAATCGTCATCCTCGTCAGAATCAGGCTCTTCAGAACCCTCTTCCCCCTGCTTTTCCTCCTCTGCAAACCATCCATCCTCTTCCTT
>JACPTE010000005.1 GCA_016192945.1 Candidatus Woesearchaeota archaeon | reverse complement strand
TTGAAAGTTTGTTTTCAGCAATCAAACGATTATTTGGAAGCACCGTCAAATCCAGACATATAAAAACCCAAACGGCCGAACTGTTTTGTAGGCTAATAGCCTACAATTTGGGCTATCGCCCAATACATTTTCTACTAAGCCATGCATATCAGGATGCTAATGGGCAAAATTTAAATAAGCCTGTCCTTCCACAACCCCCCATGAATGACTTCGGGAAGATAGCTGAAAAGTGGCAGAAGAAATGGGAAGAAGAAAAAGTGTTCCACGCAGAAGCTGATGAGCGCAAGAAATACTATGTTGCCATTGTCTACCCTTACATGAGCGGCCTGCTGCATCTGGGCCATCTTTTCACCTATACATTTTCTGAAATAGTCATGCGCTATAAGAGGATGCAGGGCTATAACGTACTGGCAAAATATGGCTTTCACTGCACTGGAACCCCAATAATCGCGGCAGCGCAAAGAGTCAGGGAAAAAGAGAAAAGCCAGATTGAAACCCTCAAGAAAATGGGGATAAGCGACAAGGAAATTCATAAATTCGCAGAGCCGGAATACTGGTGCGAATATTTCCCGAAAGAAACCCTGAAAGACTCAAAGGCAATGGGATTTGCAATTGACGAAAGGTACGCGTTCAGAACAACACACCTTAATCCCCCATACGACCGGTTTATAACCTGGCAATTCAACAAGCTAAAGGAAAAAGACCTTGTCAAAAAGGGAAAGCATCCGGTAATCTGGTGCCCAAAGGACAATGTCCCTGTAGGAGACCATGACAGGGCGGAAGGGGAAGGAGAGACGCCAAAAGATTTCATCTGGGTAAAGTTCAGGATGAAAGACTCTGAATTAATACTTCTTGCAGGAACAACAAGACCTGATGCTTTGCTTGGACAAACCCACCTATGGGTCAATCCAGAAGCGACTTATACAATAGTGAAAGTTAAAAACGAAAAATGGGCAGTTGGAAAAGAAGCTGTAAAGAAAATTCAGAAGCAATATTCAAAATCAGCAGAAATAATTGGAACAATAAAATCAGAAGAGCTAATAGGCAAATGGGCACAGGGACCTTTAGTGAATTACCCCCTATACATTGTTCCTGCGTGGTTCATAGATGAAAATGTAGGCTCAGGAGTGGTATATTCTGCACTTGAAGACCCTGTTGACCTTGTTGAAATACAGCACATCCAATCACATCCTGAAATTGTCAAGAAATACAAGCTTGACCCTAAAGTTGTTGAAAAGCTGAAGCCAATTTCCATAATAAATGTGCCTGAAATGAGCGACAATCTTGGGCAGGACATGATTAACAAATACCAAATAAAATCCCCGAGCGAAAAAGAAAAAATAGAGCAGGCAAAAGACGAGCTCAACAGGGTTGTATTCAGGAAGGGTGTAATGAAAAAGAACTGCGGAAAATATGCAGGGCTTACTGTTCCTGATGCACAAGCAGTCATAAAAAAAGACCTTACAAAAGAAGACAAGGAAGCTGTGATGTTCTATGAAATGACTGGCAAAGTTGTATGCAGGTGCTTAACTGAATGCATTGTCAAGATGGTAGAAGACCAGTGGTTCATAGAATACAACGACCCTGAATGGAAGAAAAAAGCCCACGAATGCCTTGACAGCATGGCAATATACCCAGAAATTGTCAGGAAGCAGTTTGACTATGTTCTTGACTGGCTGGACCACTGGGCCTGCACAAGGGAATACGGATTGGGAACCAAGCTGCCATGGGACCTGAAGTGGGTGATTGAGAGCCTTAGCGACTCAACAATACAGATGGCTTACGGAACCATATCAAAATACCTGCAGAACCCGAAAGACTACGGCTTCAAGGCTGACAAGCTGAATGACGAGTTTTTTGACTATGTATTTTTAGGAAAAGGAACTTCTGCTGCTGTTGAAAAGTCAACAGGAATACCAAAGAAGATGATAGATACAATGAAAAGGGACTTTGAATACTGGTATCCGTTTGACTTCAGGAACTCTGCAAAAGACCTTGTGCAAAACCACCTTTCATTCTCAATATTCAACCACGCTGCAATATTCCCAAAAAAGCACTGGCCAAAAGCCTTTGCAATAAATGGAAGAATCATGGTAAACAATGAGAAGATGTCAAAGTCAAAAGGAAACTTCTTCACAATGAGAGAATTGTATGAAAAGCACGGTGCTGACATTGTTAGGCTGACTGCGGCAAACGCAGGAGAGGGGGTGGATGATGCAAACTATGATATGGAATTCCTCCAAACTGCAAAGAAGAAGCTAAATGAACTGCACGAGTTCATCTTAAAGAACCATAACAAGGGAAGGACAACAAGACTGACAATAGACGGCTGGCTTGAGTCAAGAATCAACGACTCAATAAAAAATGCAACAGAGTCTATGGAAAGCATGATGTTCAAGTCAGCATTACAATACGGGTTCATGGATATGCAGCGCAACTTGAAATGGTACATGAAGAGGACAAACAACAATCCAAACAAGGAAACAATAAACCTGTTCATAGAATCAGCAATAAAGATGCTGACGCCATTCACACCGCATTTTGCAGAAGAATGCTGGAGCATCATTGGAAAAAAGCCGTTTGTATCAAACGAAAAATGGCCGAAAGCGAACCTTGCGGCAATAGATGCTGGCCTGGACTACAGCGAAGAGCTGATAAGAAACACGCTAAGCGACATAAGGGAAGTGCTGAAGCTGGCAAACATTGAGAAGCCGAAGATGGTAACCCTTATTTTACCGCCATCATGGAAATATGACCTGTTCAAGAACACGAAATTATTTGAAGAGAAAGACTTTGGAAAGCTATTGAAAGAAGCAATGGCAGACAGCAAATTCAAGGCACACGGCCAGGAAATTCAAAAGTTCCTGCCAGCAATGGTAAAAAACAGGAAAGTGCCAAAAGCAGTGCTTTCAAAAGAGCAGGAACTTTCGGTCATAAAAGAATCGCTGGATTTCATCAAGAATGAGTTCGGCTGTGACGTTGAACTTATTGAAGCGGAAAAGAGTGGTGAGCAAAAAGCAAAACAGGCAGTGCCTGGGAAGCCTGCGATAATAATAAGATGAAACCAAAATCAGCTCTTGTTGTATGCTACAAAGACAACTACGGCACTGAAACCGCTGTGAATAATTCTCTGAACAGGTACGGGATAAAGCACAGCTGCATAAACAGGGATGTGCTTGATGCTGAAAAGCTCAGGAATGCGGACCTGATAATAACTGTTGGGGGGGATGGAACCTTCCTCAGGACTGCACAATATGTAAAAGACCAGCCAGTTCTTTCAGTGGCATCAAGCCTTGAAAAAAACGAGGGGTTCTTTGCAAGGGCAATCAAGGAAGACTTTGAAAAGAAGATGGGAATGATTCTCAGGGATGAATTTTCAATCATAAATCTCAACAGGCTGCAATCTGAAATCGCATACAGCAGCGGGGAAAAAGCAGTGCTTGAGCCGGCAGTAAACGAGGTTTTCGTAGGCAGCAGGAAGCCGTATATCACTTTCCGCTACATGCTAAAAATCGGAAAAGATGAAGAGCTGCAGAAAAGCAGCGGGGTCATCATCTCCACAGGCGCCGGGAGCACAGCATGGTCAAGAAGCGCTGGAGGGAAAAAGCTGGAAATGACGTCCAAAAAGATGCAATATGTTGTCAGGGAACCCTATTTTGGAAGGCTGACACAGCCAAAGATGACACAGGGAGTTCTGGATGAGCCATCCTCAATCAGGATAAAATCCGAGAGCTGGGATGGGATTGTTGCAATTGACTCGCACCACCATGAACACGACTTCAGCAATGGCGCTGTGCTTGTAGTGAAAAAATCAGGCACGCCTTTGAGGTTCATCAGCTTTTAACAGCGCGTAATTTATTCCCTTTTCAAGAGCTTCTGCTGCTGAATTCACCAGATTTGTTGAAACTCCAACACAACCCCATCTCAAATCACCCATGCCAAACTCAAAATAAGTTCTCACTGTGGCGTTAGGACCATGCTGCTTGGAAACTGAACTGAATCCAATAACTTCTATATCCCCTGCCTTTCCATAAACCTGCCTAACCCCATCAATCATCGCAGAGTACAGTGCATTCACTTCACCATTTTCCTGTACCCTCCTTTCAAGTTCAGTTGATGTGCCATTAACTTCAAGGTTAACTCTTGCTGTTGAATCTGTGTGCCCATCATATCTGTTCGTCTCTGTCCTGAACCCATTAATCCTAAAAGGAGGCTGCCAGCCGTATGCTGTATGCACCATCAACTCCTGTTCAGCATCAATGAAACCTATCTGGTATCCTCTTGAGCTCATGCTCTTTACCATATTCAATATTGATACAACTCTCGGATCTTTCTTTGAAGGCTTATGGCCAAGTATCTTTTCTACAAGAACAACAATATGGGATGCTCCAGACTGAAGCCCCAATACAATATTATCGCCATCATTACCTACGAGCGACAGGTTGAATGCTGTGTAAAGCCCTTTCCTCTTATTTTCTGCATCCTGGTGAACGCCGGCAGTATGCTTCCCGTATAGCATCCAGCCCATAAGCGTTTTCAGATTAGCATTGCCTGCCCTTTCGCCTTTTCCATTGATAACCCCCTGAAAATGAGAAGCTCCGTTCAGCAATGCCTCAAGCGAATTTGCAACAGCAAGCTCTCCATCATTGTGAACGTGAATTCCTACAGGCACATTGAATCCTTCAGTCCGCAATCTGTTTATAACTTCCCTTGTTATTGCACCAACAGCAAAATAGAGATTTTTTCCATTTGTATCGCATAGAGCTATTGTTGATGCACCTGCCCTTGCAGCCATGCTCACTACTTCAGCGGCATAATTAGGGTCTTTGTTAAATCCATCAAAAAAGTGCTCTGCATCAAAAATAACTTCCATTTCCGCAGCCTTGAGCGCTGACACAGAATCCTGAACAATCCCCAAATTATCCTCAAGGGTTGTCCCTAAAGCGTATCTGACGTGCTCTGGGTCTGATTTCCCAAAAATTGCAGCAGTCTTGACACCATAAGCCATGGTTTGCAATAATGATATTATTGTCAGGTCATCAAGAGCATGAACGCCAACTTTTCTTGTAGAGCCGAAAACAACAGGGATAACATTCCGAAGTTCATAATTTGGAAGTTCCCTATAAGCCTGCAAATCCTCAGCATTGCTGTTTGGCCATCCAGTTTCCTCAAAAATCGGATCACGTCCTGTTGCCAGCCTGCCCATAGCTTGCGCTATTCTAAGCTTTTGCCATGCCTGCAAATCAAGCTCTGGCGTTTGAGCACAATCCCTCGTACTATTCAAAAATTGAACTCGCCTTGTCGGTTTCATTTTCTTCCCTCGCACAATAAGTTTTTTGTTCAGTTCTATATTTGGCCAGTAATCATACGAAAATTAATTTCATTGCCTATAAATCGCTGAAAAAATAACCCAGAATCTCTGCCAGTAGTCGCTTACAGGAGCCTGAGATTAAAAGCTCCCTAGAGAATAATAATTATGATAATGGCTGCTATGACTGCAGATTCAGATGCTATCTTCTTTAAATCAGCCATAACACAGGGGATCAGGCAGTTATATTTAAAGTTTGCCAAAACATGTTGGTTTATTTTATTCAACCGAAAGGTATTTAAACATAAGAGTATATTGGGTGTTGGAATGAAAAAAATAATATTTGCAATGATGGTTACTTTATTGTTAAATCTGGGTTTAGTTAGTGCAATCACACAGCAAGAAATCAATGAGGCTAGGAGCCTGATTGATTCAAAAGCCGACTGTAAAGGCTTATCGGATTCCCAGTTAGAAATTATCGGCGAATATTATATGGAGCAAATGCATCCTGGAGAAGCCCATGAGCTTATGCATAAAATGATGGGAATTAAAGAAGGCTCTGAAGCAGAAAAACAGTTCCATATTAACATGGCAAAAACCATACATTGCAATGAGGATACGGGCGGAATGATGGGAGGGGGAATGATGAGCATGATGATGGGAAGCAATATGGGTTATGGAATGATGGGAAACTATGGATACGGCTTTGGTTATTGGAATTTTCTAAATGTTCTTTATGTTATATTGCTGGTCGGGTTGATAATCCTGGTTTATCTTTGGATTATAAAATTGTGGAAAAATATGAATATCAAGAGCGGTAAAAGATGAATGTTGATGATTTCGCATACATTGTTGAAACTAACAAAAGTTTCGATGAGGCGGTTGTTTCTGTGCTGAAAGCAGTTGAACAAAAAGGGTGGGCTTTGTTCCAGGTTTACGATATCAAAGAAAGATTGGCTGCAAAAGGATTTGAACAAAAACCATTAAAAATCATTGAGATTTGTTCTGGAAAATATGCAAACCAGTTTCTAAAGAAGAACAGATTAATTTCTCTTTGCATGCCATGCAAAATCAATGTTCTGGAAGAGAACGGGAGGGTAAAAATTATCGGAATGAAGCCGACCATAATATCACAATTCTTTCCAGAAGCAAGCAAAAAGGAAGCCGAGGAAGCAGAAAGAGATATCATTGAGATGGTAGACAACTCTGGGTGAAGTTTTACTAAAGTTCTGCGCCACATGGGAAAAAAAGCGGCAAGCAGCCCGGGATTGGCAGCATCATGCCGGGAAAGTTGACCCCGGCCTTTCCTCAGCCCCGTTTGCCGCAAGCGCACGCATCAATGATTAACGCTGCTTCCTTCCAGACCTGACGTGATTTTCATAAGTGCATGCCAAGCGGGACAGGGCCTCAAAGTAGTTGCCGGGACTTCCCGCAGCACGATGAAGCCTCTCCCAAGCATTCAGCCCCATCATGAAGCCCATTTATGGTTACAGCGCAGGGCTAACGCGCCAGCCTAGCTTGCCGGGCATTGGTAACCTGCCGCCATTTTTAAGCTTTCCTGATTGGAACAGCATTTACTGAGCAAGCGAAGCGAACCCGGAAATACTGTTTCTGTCCAAACTTTTAAATAAGTGCTGTTGATTTCATTGTTTTTATGCCGGAATTGATAATCACTGAAAAGCCTAAGGCTGCACAGATGATAGCAAGCGCCCTTGCAACAGGAAAGCCAGAGAAGAAAAGCAATGCCGGCGTCCCTTACTATGAAATAAAGCACGGGAGCAGGAAAATCATTGTTGGGTGCGCTGTAGGGCACCTTTACGGAATAGGAGAGAAGAAGGATGGGAAAAAAGGGAAGGGCTGGAGATACCCTGTATTTGAAATAGAGTGGAAGCCCATATACGAGATAGACCGCTCAGCAGCATACACCAAGAAATATGAGGCAACGCTGAAGCAGATTTCAAGGGAAGCTGATTCTTTCACTGTAGCAACAGATTACGACATAGAAGGCGAAACAATAGGGCTGAACGTGATAAAATTCATCTGCAAGCAGAAAGACGCAAGGAGGATGAAGTTTTCAACACTGACAAAGGGAGACCTCATCAAGGCATATGAAAACGCCAGCCAGCACCTTGACTGGGGGCAGGCAAACGCAGGCATTGCAAGGCATGAGATGGACTGGTACTGGGGAATAAACCTGTCCAGGGCATTGACATCTGCAATAAAATCAGCGGGATTTTTCAAGATACTCAGCTCAGGCAGGGTCCAGGGCCCTGCCCTGAAGATAATAGTGGACAGGGAAAAGGAAATAGCTGCTTTCAAGCCAGAGCCATTCTGGATGATTGAGCTAAAGGCAGGGGCGAAGAATGGGGAGTTCATCGCGTGGCATGAAAAAGACAAGTTCTGGAAAAAGGAAGATGCTGACAAGGCATTCCAAAACGCCAAGGGGCATGATGGAACTGTAAAGGAAGCCAGGAAGTCAGAATTCAGGCAGGCACCCCCATTCCCCTTTGACCTGACCACGCTCCAGACAGAGGCTTACAGGTGCTTCAGGATAAACCCGAAAACAACGCTTGAAATAGCCCAGGACATATACACCAGCGGGTACATCTCATACCCGAGAACTTCATCGCAGAAATTGCCTCCGGAAATAGGGTATGAAAAAATACTGAAAAACCTCTCAAAGCAGAAGGAATACGCTGAACTGTGCAGGGAGCTGCTAAAAAAAGAGCTGAAGCCGAATGATGGCAAAAAGTCAGACCCCGCGCACCCTGCCATATTCCCAACAGGCATAGCCCCGAAGAGCCTTGACCCGCAGAAGAGGAAGATATACGACCTGATTGCAAGGAGATTCATGGCAACATTTGCAGAGCACGCACTGAGGGAGACTGTAACAATAACAGTTGACGTGAATTCTGAGCAATTTGTTGCAAAGGGGACTACAACACTTGAGAAAGGATGGCAGAAATTTTACGGAGACTATGCAAAAATGAAGGAAGAGGAGCTTCCCAAAGCAGAGGAAAATGAACACATAAAGAACAACGGAATATCCATACACGACAAGGAAACCCAGCCGCCAAAGAGGTACACGCCTGCATCAATAATAAGGGAGCTTGAGAAAAAAAACCTGGGCACAAAGGCAACAAGAAGCGAGATAGTGGACACTCTTTACAGGAGGGGCTATGTCTCAGGGCAGGCCATTGAAGCAACAGAGCTGGGGATAACAACAATCCAGACCTTGGAAAAATACTGCCCTGAAATCACCGACCCAGAGCTTACAAGGAATTTTGAGATTGAAATGGATGAAATACAGGAGAAGCACACCACAGGCGAGAAGGTGCTGGCAAAGGCAAGGGATGTGCTTGAAAAAATACTGACGGGATTCAAGAAAAAGGAAAAGGAAATAGGAGCAGAGCTTGTCACTGCCACAAAAGATTCTGAGGAAAAGGCAAACACGATAGGAAAATGCAACCTGTGCAGCGGAACCCTGATGATGAAAAGAGGGAAATTCGGGAGGTTCATAGCATGCTCATCATATCCTGAATGCAAGAACACATTCAAGGTGCCGAGCACAGGAATGATAAAGCCAACAGAGGATGTATGCGGGGAATGCAGCTTCCCAATGATACTCATGATAAAGAAGGCAAAGCAGCCGCAGCCAGTCTGCATAAACCCCGGATGCCCATCAAAAAAAGTCACTCAGGAGATAAAGGAAAAGCCGTGCCCAAAATGCGGTGAGGGAACTGTTGTTCTGAAGAACAGCATATATGGCGGGTTCCTTGCATGCAACAAATTCCCGAAATGCAGGTATACTGAGAGGATAAGGCAGAAATGAGCCATGAAAAAGAGCTTTATGACGCGATATGCGACGTGGTGGGCGACCTGGGGAACATAAAATTCGGAGTTCTGGGAGCATATTATAAGACATCAACCGGGCAGGAGACTGCAAAAGCATACATAGAAGGTTACCTGGTGCCTCAAGTAATGATAGCCCTTAAAGGCTTGAGCCGTTTCATGTCCAGGGCTCACCCGCCCATCCTGTTAAGGCCTATCAAATTTCCACACGGAATGGAATGGTACAAAAATTGGAAATTGGAAAGGGACTACAATTTCCTTCAATCCCACTTCCCAAAAAAGCAGCTTGAAGAACTCAGGAGGGCTGTTGGGGCTGCAAAGCCAGGGCTTGAGGATGCTGTAATGTTTTACGTGACATCCTCAAACTCAGGGCATGTTGACTTCAGTGATGGAAGGATGGCCCCGATAAACAGGCTTAATGATGCACTGGGGATTTACCAGAATATGGCTGGGCTGGTTGAAAGGCTATGAACAACAAACCACTAACAATAAGCCACTCAAAGCTTTAGCTCAAACAATTCTTCCTTCTCTTTCATTGCAGTCGGGCTTGCGCCGCCATGCCAGGTCATCTTAGGCCTTATCTGGGCAGGATAAATCCTCTCGTTCGTGTCATCAAAAACCAATGCTGCCCCCCTGACATCTGGAAGCTCAGCAAGCAGCTTGTCAACACTTTCCCTCATATAGGTCTGCATAAGCAACCCAAGCGAATCAATGTCAATCTTTGCAGTAAGCCTGTGCGCTATAATTATGTCTGCCTGGGTCATCACATCAGTATGAATCTGGCCAGGCTGCTGCGTAGCCAGTATAAGGCTTATTCCAGGCTGCCTTCCCTCCCTCAGCAGTGTTATCAGGGCATCTGTAGCAGCAGTCCTGCCGCTCTTTGGAAGGAACTCGTGAGCCTCGTCAACAGCAATCCAAATCATGGGAACCTTTAATTTTTCTGACTTTTCCTCCTCAATAGTCATCTTAGCCTTTATTGAGGAATACTCCTCAAACCGCCTTATGGCCATCCGCTCTTCAAAAAGCTTCTTGGAAACAAGCCCGATAACAAGCGACCTGAGGTTTTCAGCCCCTGAAAGGGAGGAATAGCAGCTCACATCAAGCACTGTAACCTGCCCTCCTGCAACAAGCTCAGAGAATTTAGTGCCTGTCTCGCTGAAAAGCCCCCACCTCTCCGCGTTCAGGAAGAGGTTCTCGGCAGCATTCTTAATGTGCTGCTCTGTCTTGCTGTCCTCGCTTATTTTCAGGAGGATATCCCTGATTGAATAATCAATGCCAGAATCCTGCAAGCCAGATATTACCCTGGCAATCAGTATGCCTGCGGGGTCGCTAATGCCCAGGCCGAATGTCATTAGCCAGTCATTCATTGAAAGCTCTGATGTGCGTATGGAAAATGGAAAATCGCTGATTCCTTTTTCCTTGAAAGCAGCATAATAGCCGACAGGTGTGTACACCTGGACATTAATCGGCCTGAAAGGGATTCCCCACTGCTTTAAAAGCTCGGCATCCTCCTTGTTTTCGTACTTCATAGTCCAGAATATGCCCATGGTGTCAAGCAGAATCACGCTCAGATTGCCTGAAATCTCCTGGTCCATGGTCATCATGCCCTCTGCAATGGCAGAGGCAGTATAGCTCTTTCCAGAGCCTCTCTTTCCAACCACAAGAACCACATGGGGCCTGACAGCATCCATGTAAATGCTGGTTGAAAGTGAAGTCGCCTGGCCCATCTTTACGTAATGCTTCCCAAGGAGAAAAGTCCCCCTGTCCCTGAACCTGCGCCTGTCAGTCTCGTTCCTGCCTATGATTATCTCATACATAAACTGCACACTGGCAAAAGCGCTTTAAATATTTATAGGAAAAATTTCCAAAAAGATTTATAAACGGCCAGGGCTTCTCAAGGAGCATGATTGACAAAAAAGATTTCTCAGGCATGCGAAGGGAGATTGAAGAATCAGACCGGAAAAGAGAGGAAACAATCGCGCTATCCCGTGAAATAATAAGGCTTTCAAAGAGAATCATATACTCAGCGCACAGGGATGAGCTTGAGCAGGCCAAAAAGCTGCTCTCAGTGATAAAGGAACAAGTCAAAAAACTAAAGGCGTACAGCAATGCTGAAGAGGGCCATTACAGGACTGCCATCCAGGAATATGTTGAGGCTACATGCTTTTACAGCTTAGTGAAGCTCAGGGAGCTTCCGAAAAGAGCCAGCCTGGAAGTAAGCGCAGAGCATTACCTGCTTGGGATATGCGACCTTTCAGGAGAGCTTGTAAGGCGGGCAATAAACTCGGCAATAAAGGGAAAAAAAGAGGATGCACGTTTTATCAGGGACTTCATGGAAGAGATTTATGGGGAACTGCTCCAGTTTGACTACAGGAACGGGGACTTGAGAAGGAAATTTGACGGGATAAAATACGACCTGAGAAAGCTTGAGGACCTTGCCTTTGAGCTGAGGGACAAGAGATGACTGACCTGGAAAAAATCAGGAGAAACGCAAAACAGATAATGGACGAGTTCGTAAGCGCACTTGACAAGGCTGATGAAATCAAGCCAGAATACGGAACAGACAGGAAAGGGGAAGTGAGAAAGCCTGAAAAGCATGATTTTCCCGGATTCAAGGAAAAAATTCTAAGAAACGCCCCAAGAAAAAACCAGGATTATGTAATAATGAACAAAAAAAGCTGGTAAAGCGGACTATGCTCAGGGAAAAAATCGCTGGAATAAGAAAAGGCAAAATTTCTGCTGTTGAAAACATCAGCGGATTCCTGAAGGCAATAAAAGAAAAAGACAAAGATGTAAATGCGTTCATAAGCATCAATGAAAAATCACTTGAAGAGGCAGAGTCTGCTGACAAGAAGATAAAGAACGGGAAGGCGGGAAGGCTTGCAGGGCTGGCAATCGCCGTCAAGTCAAACTTGAATGTTGACGGGATGCTGGTTTCGTGCGCTTCACATACCCTTGACAATTATTACGCAACGTATGATGCTGATGCAATCAGAAAGATAAAGGCAGAGGATGGCATAATTATAGGCATGACAAACATGGACGAGTTTGCCTGCGGGAGCTCAGGCGAGTCATCAGCTTACGGAGCGACTGCAAATCCATCTGCACCCGGAAGGATTCCCGGGGGAACAAGCTCAGGAAGCGCTGCAGCTATTGCAGCAGGGATGTGCGACATTGCCCTGGGCTCTGACACTGGGGGCTCCATAAGGAACCCTGCATCACACTGTGGGGTTGCAGGAATAAAGCCGAGCTATGGAAGAGTTTCAAGATTCGGGCTGATAGACAGCGCAATGAGCTTTGACCAGATAGGCGCCCTGGCAAACGAAACATACGGATGCGCCCTGCTGATGGAAGTGATTTCAGGAAAAAGCAGCTACGACGCAACAGCATATGATGCCCCTGTCCCAAAATACACTGAAAAGGTTAAAAATGACAGGAGCATCAGGATTGGAGTCAGCAGGGAGTTTGAAAACCTCTGCACTGATGCCAGGCTGAACAGGCTCATTTCAGGGAAGATAGCTGAATTCGCATCAAGGACCGGCTCAGCAACATCCAATGTAAAGCTCAAGTACGTTGACCTGTCAATACAGGCCTACTACCCCATACAATACGTAGAGTTCTTTTCAGGAACAAGGAAATTTGACGGGAAAAAATACGGGAAAAAAATAGAGGAAAACTGCGGCGAAGAGGTCCTCAGGAGAATACTTGGCGGCGAGGAAATATCAAAAGCGGAATACAGGGGTGCGCATTACAGGAAGGCCCTGGCTGCAAAAGGGCTTATTGTGACGGATTTTGAAAAGGCATTCAAAACTGTTGATGTGATAATGCTTCCAACAACCCCCGTGCTTCCGCATAAGCTTGGGGAGAAGATAACAGAGCCAAGGACAATGTATGCGTATGACGCATTCACATGCCCTGCAAACCTGGCAGGCATATGCGCTGGAGTTGTAAACGCAGGCAGGATAGACGGGATTCCTGTAGGAATGCAAATAATGGCGCCATCACTTAGAGAGGACCTACTGCTCAGGACAATGTCTGAATTTGAAGCGGGTGAGAGCCATCAAAATTGAATGGATGGGCCACGCATCCTTCAAGCTAAGCGGTGAAAAAATCATATACATAGACCCCTTCCAGATAGCTGAATCAGAGAAAGCTGACATAATACTGATAACCCACCCCCATTATGACCACTGCAGCATAGAGGACATTAAAAAGGTAGCAAAGCGGGATACGGCAATAATTGCTCCGATAGACTGCCAAAGCAAGATTGCAGCAGGCAAGCTCCACTATGCAGAATTCAAAAATATAGCCCCTGGGGACGAGATATCAGTGTACGGGCACCACATAATCGCTGTCCCTGCATACAACTTGAACAAGCACTTCCACAACAAAAGCGATGAATGGGTTGGTTATGTGATAAGCTGTGGAGGCAAAAGCTTCTATCATGCAGGAGACACAGACTTCATCCAGGAAATGGCATCAATAAGAACCGATGTTGCAATGCTCCCTGTAGGGGGAACATACACAATGAATGCCAGAGAGGCAGCTCAGGCAGCCCTTATTATGAAGCCAAAAATAGCAATTCCAATGCATTACGGAAGCATAGTTGGAAAGCCTGAGGATGCAGAGGTCTTTGCAAGGTCTGTTGCACATTCAAAGGTCCAGATAATGAAGAATGGAGAGATAATAGAGCTCGTATAATCCCTTACCATTCAAGCCTGTAACGAAGCAGCGAACCAATGCCACCAAGGCCGTCAAGACGCTGCCCAGGCTCATTTTCAGAGCTGATTATGAAAACATCACCCTTCATCCTCTCAGTGGTTTTCATAAGCGCTTCAATCATCCCAAACGAGTTATGCTGCCGTTCCTTCTGGATAAGGCTGTCTGTAAGGAGCAGGATTCTTACAGCCCCCGCATTAACTGCATGCTCAACCTCCTTCAATCCATATGCTGCATGCCCCTGCCTTGAAATCTCAAGAAACAGCTCCTCCACCAGCCTTGACTCTTTTGAAACCCGCTCCTGCTTCAGCGCATCTGCAAGCTCAGGCCTCTTCAAAACCTCATTAATTCCGCCATTAACACTGCCGCAGGCTGCAAGTATCAGCTTGGACCTGAGGCTGTCATTGCCCAGTTCCTTCAGCAGCTCCTCCTTCCAGAATGATGGCGATGCAATGATTATGCGCTCTGCCTTGAACCTTTCCTCATATTCCTTAAGGAGCCTTATTATTTCCCTGTAGAAGTTCCTTGTCTCAGTCTTCTGGAATTTCTTCTCAACATCCCCCCTGATTTCAGCCAGGAGCTTGTAACCCCTTTCCTGCAATACAGCGAACGCCGCCTCCTCCCTGTCAAAAACGCATATCAAGATTCTTGCTGCCCTGCCTGAACTGGCTTCCTTCAGCCTCTTGAGCTGGAATCCATACCATTTTTCCTTCATAATTGTTGCAACAGTCCCCTCCTCAAAATTGAATGTATGATGCGCGTGAGGCACATCTTCCGGGGCCTCAACAATAATCCCGCTTACGCGAAGAACACTTGAATGCTTGTGGAACTCAACATTCTCAACAGAAAGCTTTATCCAGACAGGCTTCTTAACAGCCGAAGAACCCCTCTCTTCCTTTCCCCTTACCTGGATTTTCCTCAGAGTCCTGCCCTTTACCAGGTCACCTTTTTCTATTATCTGGCTCAGGTACCAGAGGTCATCAAGAGTCTGCACAGCTACTGTAATCCTTCCCTTTTTAACTTCTGATTTTAGGATTCTCATTCCTGCAAAATCGTGACAATTATGACGAGAACAAAGAAAAAGATTTATATATAAAGGTATGCATGTTTTCAATGGTTATGCTTAAGAAAAAAGGGCAGAGCGCAGGTGGTGCAGCAACTCTTGTTGCAGCGATAGTGGGGCTAATAATCCTCTACTTATTGTTCCTGCCCCCTGAAGACAGGGCAGGCCTTCTTGGGGAAAATATAACTTCAGGAACAGCAAAAGGCGCCACAGAGAGCTCAAGAACACTGCTGCTTGAGACTCCCGGGACAATATTCAAGCCAAAGCAGGACGAATTTGAGCACAGGATAAGCTCTTTCAACCTTTTCTCAAAAAGCGAGGACAGGGCGCTTAAGACATTTGACTCTGTCTACGTTGAGGCAAAAAGCGGGAATAAGATAAAAAAGAAAACCTTCGCACTCTCAATAGAGCCATCAAAGACATCAGATGCCAAGCTCAGCTTTGATGTAAAAAACCACAAGGGGAGGCTGATAATACTTCTTAACAATGCCGAAATTTTCAATGGAGAGGCAAGCGGGCAGAACATAATAAGCCTTGACAATATGGAGCAGGACAATGTTTTTGAGATACTGGCTGAAGACGTTGGCTTCCAGTTCTGGTCAACTAATTTCTACGACTTGGGCGATGTAAAGGTTACAGGAACTGTGAAACTTCTGGAAAACCTCCAATCAAAACAGACATTCATAGTTGGAGGGGATGAGGCAAACAACATCAATGAGGCATCGCTCATCTATTTTGTTGACTGCAGGGTATCTGATGTAGGAACCATGAGAGTTTACCTTAACAATGCCATGCTCACATCAAGCGTGCCTGACTGCGGAAGCCCTGTAAAGATACCTGTGGACCCGTCACTGATTGCCCGGGGCACAAACACCCTAAGCTTTGTCTCTGAAAGGGGAACCTTCCTCATTGACCAGGTTTCCTTAAACACCAAGCTTAATGAGCCCATTGAGCCAATATACTTCTTTGAAGTAAACTCAACACAGTTCGGCTGGCTCCAAAACAATACATTCAAGGCGCAGCTTAGCTTCAAGTTTGTAGATGACGGCCAGGAGAAAAGGGCTGAGCTGAACATAAACAACAGGAGGACATTCATTGACGCAAGAAGGGCTGCAAACTACACAAAAGACATAACACCCTTCCTGACAGAGGGGAGCAACTTCATCAGGATAGTGCCAGAAAAAACGCTCAACATAGCCGAGATATCAATCAGGCTGCAGTGATAGTTCTAAGCATGTAAAATTAAAAAGATTTATAATGGTGCCAGATTAGTTCTGGATAGTAAAAGAGGGAATGCATGCGAAATTATGAGCGCCTTCTGGGAAGAAGTGACAGGAGCCTTGAAGTGCTGGAAGAAGAGAACAGACAAAGGGCAGCCACAATAGGAGGGGGAGCAGTTGCGGCAGCAATGCCCGGCCAGGCATCGCTTCAGCTTCCATCCATCAACTGGAGAGCCCCGACAGTAAAGTGGCCTGACTGGCTAAGGCCCAGAGCAGACATCAATGTAGCATTCTTCCTGTTTGTTTCACTGATTCAGCTGGCAGACCTCTGGCTGAACTATGGGACAGGGCTGCTGGAAAGGCTTTTTGTTTACTCATTCGTAGCTGTGATGGCTATTTCATTCTGCGGGGCAAGCATCTCAAGAAAGCAGGTTTTATTCCTGAGCATCACCTCATTTGCGCTGCCATACATTTGGGAGAGGGTGCCGAAAACAGCTGAATTCGCTATAGTGAACATACTCCTGCTACTGTATGCGTTCTCATGGTCCATATGGACTGGGCTGAACTCAAAAAGCGCATCGCTAGTCAGGTTTGCAGTATTATCATTCATATTCTTCAGCATAGTCTTCCCACAGCTGGCACTTGTTACAGACAGGTTCGGGATAAGCAACTACCAGCCTAATTTTGACAAGCTGAACCCATACGAGGCTTTCAAGTCAGGGATTGACAGGACTGCCGCAACAGTGAGAAACATCCCTTCCTCTGTAAGGCAGGCAATTGACCAGCTAATAAAGACAGGGGCAGGGGATTTCTACCCTACAAAGCCAACTGACACAAAGCCAATAGGGATTATAATGGAAACCCCTGAGCCATCAGAGCCCTCATACACAGAGGGCAGAGTGGTTATTGTAGGCGCAAGCCTGAAAGTCCAGTCCCCCCCTGAAGAGCCCCTCCAGATAACAACAGGATGCATTGCAGATGAGGAAAAAAGGTCTGAGAAGAAAGGCACACCAGTGCCTGAGAAGCTTGTGATTGACAGATATGACGAGGGCGCATCATTCAACTGCCTGCTTGACAGTCTTAAGGCAGGCGAAAAAAGCGTAAAGCTAACAGCATCGTACCAGGGCAAGACACGGGCTAACCTGCAGGCATACTTCATTGACCAGGACAGGCTGGACAGCATGAAGAACAACAAGATAGACCCCCTGGACAAGATAGCTGTCAAAAAGCCAGTAAGCACTTATGATAATGGCCCTGTAAAGATATCAATAGGGACAAAGTCAGCGCTAGTTGGTGTAAAAGCAGGGGCAGAAAAAGAGCTGAATCTCGTAGTGAGGATTGAAAATGAAAAAACAGCAGGGAAAATCAAGGAGCTTACAGAACTAAAGATAGTGATGCCGAAGGGGCTCCAGATGGATACTGGCAGCTGTCCAGGATACGCAATGAATGCTGACGGGAATGACAAAGACGGAAACAATGCCTATTCACTGGACATAGAATCACAAAAAATGACAGAGCCTGAGAAGTTCAGGGACATAAAGGACTACATAATAATAACATGCTATCTGAAAGTCAACGATGCAGACATACAGGCACTCATAGGGAAAACGCCAGAAGTGGCAACAAGGTCATATAACGTGCTGGCAAAATACACTTACAGCATAGAAAAGGAAACCGCAGTCCAGATAAAGGAAAAGAAGAAGCCAACAAGCTCAAGCTCTTCAACATCATCAAGCTCAAGCAGCTCTGGAACTGGAAGCTCAGGTTCAGGGGGAGGCAATTTCAACCCATCCAATACAGAACTGGACAAATACCTCGCAAGGAGGTGCCAGCCGATGGCAGGGCTTGGGCAATGCATAACTGACATGTCCTCCAAGACCGGAATATCCCCTCTTGTATTTATTGCCATACCATTCCAGGAAGGGGCGTGCGCTGACGGGACTATTGCAAACAACGAAGTATGCCCTGACAACAACATGCCAGTGTACAACCTGTATGGGATTAAATGCGGTGGCGCAGCAGTATGCTGCGAATTCTCTTCACGGGAAGAGAATCCTGATGGCTCCAGCGTATTCATCAAATCCCAGTTCAGGGCATACAGCAGCAAATGCGATTCTGTAAAAGACTTTGCTGATTTAATCAGCACATCCCCAAGATATGCTGAGGCCATGAACCAGAGGAACAACCCTGACCTGATGATAAGGGAACTGAAAAAGGCAGGCTATGCAACTGACAGCAGATGGGAAAACAGCATAATCACTGCAATGAGCAGCATAAGAAGCGATGCGGGTAACGAGGTTGCAACCGCATGAAAAAGGGATTGCTTGCGGCATTCGGGATATTTGGAATATTGCTATTCCTGGGAGGCTGCAACGGAATACCCGGCTTTGGGGGAAAAGACCCTTCAAGCAATCCTTACAGCTACTCTTCAGTTCACAAAGGCTCTGAGGGGCTGGCTCTGGAGTTCCTTCAAAATGCGCCGCCATCAGGGATTACAGCTCCAGCAGGAAGCGACACAACATTCCCTATTGGAATAGGGGTAAAAATAAGCAACAATGGGGCTTCAAATGTTGAGAACGGATACATAGCAATCACAACAGAGGACGATTACATACACTTAAGCGAATTCAAGCGCGGCATATCAATAAGCGGCAGGGATGTGCTAAACTTGGAAGGCGAGTCAAAGATTGAAATATTCCAGGGAACAGCAAAGGGATTCAAGGACACTGCAGCAAAAAAGCATATTTCAACAGTGATTGCAACAGCCTGCTACAGGTACAGCACAGAGGTAAAGCAGGAAGCATGCATTGACACAGATATTCTCGGGCTTTCAAAAAAGGAGAAAACATGCACTGTAACAAACTTTGAGCTAAGCGACCAGGGAGCTCCAGTAGCAGTGACAAAGATAGAGCCCAAGATGTACCCCCAGGGAAGCGGGGATAAAATAGAGTCTGTAAAGCCAGAATTCTCAATCCACCTGAAGAACGTAGGAGGAGGGCTGATTGTAGACCCCTCAGCAGAGCCAAACAGTGTTTGCTCATCAGCCAGCATAGCTGACAGAAACTCAGAGGATTTCAGGAAAATATGGAATACTGTAGCTGTTTCTGCAAAGCTATCTGACAAGGAATTGACATGCTACCCCAGCAAGATACAGCTAAATGATGAAGACAGCATAGTAAGGTGCAGCACTGAGGCAGGCATTAATCCTGGAACGCCAACTTACAACACCCCACTTACAATAACCCTCAATTACGGATACATAACGAAAATCTCAAGGGAAGTAGCAATCAACAAGGAGCCTGCATGAGAACCACACTTATTATATTAGCGATTATAGCAGTGATTTTAGCCGCCATTACAGCTGGCTGCGCAAAAGACAGCACCCAGATTTTAAATGAGCCTGCAAAGGAATGTGAAAGGGTAAAAGGAACATGGGAAATGTTCAGCAATGGCTGTGTGGACTCGTGCTATAAGGCAAGAAGCGCAAGCCCTGTCATATGCACCCAGGCATTGACATATGGATGCGACTGCGGCCCTGGCAGGTGCTGGAATGACAGCAGCTGCGTGCCTAACTAACCCTGACAACAATATTTAAATAAAGAACCGGCAACAGGCATTGAAATGGATAGAAAAATACTTGCATTTGCATTTCTTATTTCAATAATTGTTCTTGCCGGATGCAATAATGGGGGAAGCACATCACCAGATAACTTCAGGAAGGGAACCAAAGGACTTTCAATGAGCTTTGTTGCAGGAACGCCTCCAGAGAAGTTCCTGGGAGAGGGGAAGCTGACAGTAGCCATACAGTTGAATAATGATGGCGCAACAACAATCAACTCTGGCAACATATACCTGAGCGGATTTGACAAAAGCATAATCACCGGAATGAAGGAGACAGACGGCATAAGCAGGCTGGGGGGAAGGACTTCATTTGACCCTGTCGGGGAAACCGAAATAAAGCAATTTGAAGGGCAGGTCAGGCTATCAGGAAACATAGACACCCACAAACCAACATTCCTTGCTACAGCATGCTATGACTACGAAACCATTGCAAGCCCTCTCGTATGCATTGACCCAGACCCGTTCAGCGTCAGGAGCAGGGAAAAAGCCTGCACAACAGGCGATTTAACGCTATCAGGAGGCCAGGGAGCTCCAGTAGCAGTGACAAGAGTGCAACTAAGCCCGACAACAGAGAAATTAAGGTTCTCAATAGACCTTTCAAATGCAGGGGGCGGCGATGTTTACCAGAGGGGAAGCCAAAACTGCAACCCATACAGCGGGCAGGAGCTTAGCTTCCAGGAGCGGGACCTGATAAGAGTGGATGAGGTAAAGGTATCAAACATAGACATAACAGGCTCATGCAAGCCGCTTACAGACGGCTACATAAGGCTGATAGGGGGGAAAAGGACTATTTTCTGCGAGCTTGACCTTGGCTCCAGCGGGCTTTCCAGAAGCCCTGCATTCAGCACACCCCTTACGATGAAGTTCAGCTACGGCTATACCAGCTCAATAAGGAAGGCAATTGAAATAGTCAGGGTGCCAGGATAAAACCCCTTTAGAAAGATTTATATAAATAAACCGCAAAGTTTTGCCTGAGATGAAGCTAACCTATTCTGCATTCATTGTTTTAGGCGCCATAATACTGGCTGGCTGCGCACCTAAAACGCCAACCCAAACAACCTTCTGTGCAGGCACTGACGGAATTGAGATGAACTTTGTTGAGGGAAGCCCGCCATCAGAGGTATTTGACAACAATAACTACAAGTTCCCGGTAGAGCTAAACCTGGTGAACAAGGGAGAATACACAGTACAGCCGAACGAGGCAAAGATAGAGCTTTCCGGAATAAGCAGCATTGACTTCGGCGGGCCTTCTTACTCAAAGTTCAACAGGGAGCAGGTATCAGGAAAGCATAAGGAAGACACAGGAATATGCTCATCAGGAGGCTCAACAATAGTCACATTCGGCGAATCAGGAGAGGAACAATTCGCCTATAAGAACGCTGTTCCAGGCCCCCTCCAATTCAAGGTGAGGGCAGACCTGTGCTACAAGTACAAAACAAATGCAGTAGTGCAATTCTGCGTACAGAAGGAACTGCCAAGATTCGGGCAGGAGCCCATATGCAAGGTTAATGAGGCAAAGCAGGCATCAAACTCAGGCTCTCCAATCCAGATTGAGAATTTCAACCAAAAGCCTGGAGAGAGAAAAATCCAGTTCTTCTTTGATGTAGTGCACAAGGGAAAGGGCTCAATACACACAGGAGACCTTTGCAACCCTGATGCAGATACATTCAACAAGAACAAGGTAAGGGTAAAAGTACGCACCCAGGCAGGCCCAATTACCTGCTCAACACTGGGAGGCGCTGAAGGGATTGTAACCATGGTTGACAACAAGAGGACAGTCAACTGCGTACTGGACACTACGGCAATTACAGACAAGACATCAGAAACGCCAATGTTCATAGACCTGGAGTTCAACTACAAGATACACCAGGATGCGCCTATAACAGTCAAGCACCTCGGTTAGACAGCCCCAGAATAAAACAAAAAATAAAACAAACCTACTTATGCTAATTTCATGTTCTTTAGTGCCTTCTCTATATTCTCCCTTGAATATCCTGATGAAAGGAGAGACTGCTTAATCTGCTCAATTGACTCGTTGTGCTGAAGGGCAACATCTATCATAGATGCTATCTCTTCATGCTCAGGATATCCCAATGTCTGCTCCTGAAGATTGATGTCCATCTCAACCTTTTTTGCAACAGGCTTGTCATCAGGAATCCTGAATGAAGGCGCTGTTTTATCCTGCGGTTTTGACGATGCCACTGCCAAGGCAGAAAGAACAGGCTTAACCAGCTTGTCCTGCTTCAGCTTCATATCAGCCAAAGGCTCTTCCAATTGCTCAGGCATTACCTGGACTGGCGGCAATGGCTCATTAATTAGTTCAACAACCTTATAAGGCTCGCCAGGCTTTCCTGCAACCTGGCTGACATTGCCTGCAGGCTCTTTTGAATGAGCCTCAATTACAGACTCTATGTTTGATTTATTTACAACAACAACAGGTTTAGCCTCATGGGCATCAAAACCGCCTTTCTCATCAAGCGCATTAAGCTTCTGCTCTGTAACTGCCAGCAAACCCTTAATCTCAGACTCCTTGGAAAGAATTTCCTCCTCACGCTTTCCAAGCTCAACAGCCTTTTGGGAAATCTCAGCATCTCTTCTCTCCAGAAGCTCCTTCACTGACTCTGCCTTGGCACCATACTCCTCCAATTCCCTCTTCGCCTTCTCAAAAGATTCAATCTGCCTCGGGTCTGCTATCAACGAGCCATGCTCCCTTATTGAGAAAAGCTGCTGGGACTTTATGTTAAACTCCCTTATCACATCATCAATCCTCTGCTTCTGGACCTGAATCTGTGACTCCTTCAGCAAAAGCTCTGCCTTAAGCCTTTCAATGTCTGCCTTGGCAGAAGCATCCCTTGAGGAATAATCGGATAACAGGGATTTCACAGCATTTTCGCCATCCCTCCTGACTGATGCAACAATCTTCTCGTAATAAGACTTAATCCTATCATAATCAGCCTTTCCAGCATCCAGCTGCTTCTCCAAATCAGCCTGAAGAGACCTGGCCTTTGCAAGCTCCAGGAACAGCCTCTTTCCTGAAACCTCCTTTAACTTGAGAACCTGCCTTAGCTGCTCCACCTCCCTCAGAAGGCGGAGCGAATCCCTATCAGCCCTTAAGCGCCTCAAATCAGATAATTCAGCCTCCCTTGAAGCCAAATCCCGCTGCAGCTGCTCCTCTATACGCTGGGATATCTGCTCCCTCTCTGCAACAAAGCTCTTGAGCTTTTCAACCTCCATTGACTTTTCACTCAACTGCTGCTTCAATGCAATCAAGATATCATCATAAGACTGCTCCTTGTCACGATAGTGGCCCTCAAGCCTTTTAAGCTCATTTTCCTTTTCCAAAACACGCGATTTAAGGGCATCAATCTGGTTTTTATAAATCCCGAGCTCAGAGTCTATCTCGCGCCTTAGCCCTTGAATGCCCTTATCCTCTGCCTTTACAAGGGAGCTGAACTCCTGCAGCCGCTTAATTATCTCATCCTTCTGCCTAAGCTGAGAGCCAAACTCCTCACCCATAGCCCGCTCAACAGAATCACGCAAAAGAATATGCTCACGAAGATTCCTGTTCAGCTCTTCCAACTCAACCGCTCTTGGGCTGGAAACCGGCCTTTCAACAGGCTCAACTGACTTTTGGAGCCTGATACTCTTAATTACAGCATCCTTCTCAGCCAGCTGGCTCTTGAACTCCTGGCTCATTGCCCTTTCAATTGAATCACGCAAAAGAATATGCTCACGAAGCTTTTCATTCATTGCAGAAAGCCGCGAAACCCTCTCCTGAGCCGAGGAAAGCTCCCCAGCTAATTTTACTGCTTCAGACTGCCTTGAGGAATCGCTCTCCTTAAGCTTAATCCTGCTTTCAAACTCTGCATTATCAGCAGATATCCTGTCAATCTTAAATGCCTGAATGCCTGCAATTATCTCATCCTTCTGCCTAAGCTGGGAGCCAAACTCCTCACCCATAGCCCGCTCAACAGAATCACGCAAAAGAATATGCTCACGAAGCCTGTCATTGGCCTTCTGAAGCTCTGAAATTCTCTGGTTGAGTGATTTGAAATGCTCCTGCTCCAGGGATGAAATGCCGCTCGTGCTACCAGAATGATGAACACTCTTTCCAGACTGAATTTTTGACCTCCTGAATGCCTCTTTTTTCATGGTCCAAGAAGGGCAAACCCGCTAAGCAGCGCCTCAAGCTGCACAAACTCGTCAGAGCCCTCAACCATCCTGAACTCTATCTCGCCGCACTTGTCCAGCATCTTCATCTTCTTTGATGAATCCCAGTCAAGGTTCAGCACTTCCTTTTGAATCTGCCTTATCATGTCAAGGCCTGCCAGGCCGTTTGAAAGCATGGCATTAAGCAGCATGTCTCTTGCCTCTACAAACCTGTTGTTTATAGCCAGGTTAAGCATCTCTTTTATTTCTTTTGGTTTGGCTAATGCCGCTGTTGAATATATAAGCTCTTCGGTTATGTCTGGTGAGCTGGCAGCGCAGCTCTGCATCAGGTTTTCAAGCCTGCGGCAGTCACCCTCGCTTGAGTCAATCAGCGCGTTTTTTGCGCTATCGCCAACCCTGAGCCCCTCCAATTTGGAAATCCTGCCTATTATAGCTCCCATCTCAGCCTTCCCAAGAGGCTTGAACCTGAACACAGCACACCTTGACTGGATAGGCTCTATTATCTTGCTTGAGTAGTTGTTGCTGAGTATGAACCGGCACGTTCCTGCATAATTTTCCATAGTCCTTCTCAACGCCTGCTGCGCCTCCCTTGTAAGGGAGTCAGACTCATCAAGATAAATAATCTTGAAAGGAACATCCCCGATGGATTTCGTCCTTGCAAAATCCTTTACCTTGTTCCTTATAACATCTATGCCGCGCTCATCGCTGGCATTAAGGTCAAGGAAATTCTGCCTCCATCCCTCTCCAAAAAGCTTCTTGGCTATAAGGATTGCAAGGCTCGTCTTGCCTGTGCCAGCAGGCCCGGAGAACATCAAATGCGGGAGGTTCTTCTGCTCCACAAAAGACCTTATCCTCCGGACTATCTCATCCTGGCCTATTATGTCAGAAAAATCGGAAGGCCTGTACTTCTCAGCCCATATGCTGCTCATGTGAGAGAGTAACCTCTGCAGAATTATAAAGGTTTTCTATTAATCTCTAAGGTTTTTCAGAAAATTCGTATACGGCATCAGACTATATCCTCTTCATCTATAACCATGAAGTCAGTAATAGCCGTCACAGCACTATATGGAATCAGAATGTTACCGTCCTTGTCCTTTTCAAGCTCAAGCTTCTCTATGTAGGGGGTTGGGCGGGAAAGGACAAGATGTATAAGCTCCCCTGACTTGGCCTCAAATACGACATCGCCAACCTCTCCAAACCTCTTGCCAGTCTTGCTTACCACAGTCTTCCCGATTATCTGCTTGGAAAATTTTTTTTCTTCTTCCGGCATTGTCCCCACCTGTTGACGATTATTGCTGAAAACTATTTCTCTTTTTAGCGTAGTAATTTCCGGAGATAAAGATATATATAAATGTTTTGAAATGCAAAAGAATAAATATCTGCCTTTTTCATATTCACCCATGTTTTTTGCAGATTTAATAGAAACTTACACGCACAACGAGCTTTTGACTTCTGCAATACTCATCATTCTTACAATAGCTGCTGCAAGAATACTATATTTCATACTTGAGAAATATGTAGCGATGCTGACAAAAGCGACAAAAACAACACTTGATGATGAGCTTCTTGAAGCATTGAAAAAGCCTGTTTACCTATTAGCCCTGGTTGTAGGCGTTTACTTCTCGCTTTTGCACATAACAGCACTATCAAAATATGAAGACCTGATAAACAAGCTGCTGCTTGTAATGCTGGTAATTCTCGGAGCCTACGCTATATCCAGAGCCATTTTAACAACCCTGAACTGGTATGCTGTAAACCTTGCAACTAAAACAAAAACCAGGGTTGACGAGCACTTCATTCCTGTCCTGAAAAAAATCATATCTGTATTCATTTACATCCTTGCGCTGGTAGTAATATTAGACCAGCTTGGAGTCAAGGTAACTGCGCTGGTTGCGAGCCTGGGAGTTGCATCATTGGCAGTTGCACTTGCGCTGCAGGAAACACTATCCAATTTCTTTGCAGGACTCTACATCCTGGCAGACAAGCCTGCAAAGCCAGGGGATTTCATCAGGCTTGAAAACGGGACAGAGGGATTTGTTGAAGAAATAGGCTGGAGAAGCACCAAAATAAGGCTGGGAACAGACAGCATAGTCATGATTCCAAACGCAAAGCTCGCGCAGAACATACTCACAAACTACCAGCTTCCAACAACTGAAAACTCATTCACAATAGATTGCGGGGTTGCATACAACAGCGACCTGGAAAAGGTTGAAAAAGCAACCATAAGGGTTGCCAGGCAAGTCCTTAAAGGAACTGAAGGCGGGGTAGCAAAGTTTGAGCCCTCTGTAAGGTATAAGAGATTCGGAGACTCCAATATAGAATTCTCGGTAGTGCTCAGGGTAAATGAATACAATTCAAAGTTCCTGGTGTCTCACGAATTCATAAAAGCCCTCACAAAGGAATACAAGAAGGAAGGCATAGAGATATCGTGGCCTGTCAGGAACATCTACATGCACAATCCACATAAGTGACTACTCCTCAAAACGAGCCCTTGCAGATGCACGAGCTCCTTGCGCAGGCGGCAGGAATTTCATCAGACTCCAGAAGACTAATCACCTTGCCTGTTGTAGATACAACCTCGCTTACAAGATAGGGGTTTAAAACCACTTTCCTCTGGCTTCCGGAAGAAACATAATCCACAACACCCTCCCTGCTTGGAATGCTGAATTTTCTTGAGGCAAGCATGGAGTATGCAGCAACCTGAACCCTGTGTGAAGGCCAAACTCCGCTGTCAGGTGTGCGCCCGGTCTTTATCTCATAAGCTATACACGCGTCCTTGAACAGCTCAACCCTGTCTATCCTTCCCCTCAGCCTCAAATCCTTGGATATTACGCTGACTTCTGAGAAAACCTTCGGAAAAATCAGCTCCCACAATTCAAACCCGTAAACATTGTTCCTTGAAGCAAAATCAAAGACAAACCCCGCCCTCTTTAGCGCCTGATTCAGAAGCAGGGGCCTGATAGAGGAAATAACCTCTCCAGAATCAACCCCGTACTGCTTCATGAGGCCTTCCTTTCTCCTGAGCTGGTAACCCAGGGCCCTGGAATATGCATCAGAATAAAGGGAAAAAACGCTCTCCTTATCAGAGCTGCTGCTGATTCCTGAGATTGTAGCCTGCTCATCAAGCGTAGCCTCCTGAAGCACAGCATGCTTTACAATGCCGATTACCATTGCCTGACTTGGAGGCTCCCTGATGCCAATCACCGACTGCATATAAAGGGCCCTGGGGCAATACATGTAAGAAGCCAGGTCTGTTACGCTGACAATCATGACAACACATTGATTTTTTGCTTTAAATATGTTATCTATCACAAAAATTTTAAAGTGACGCTGCAAAGAATCACTTATGGACATTGAGGAAAGAATTCGCCTGATAATGGAAGTAGGGGAGGAGATACTTACAGAGCAGGAGCTCAGGCAGCTTCTTGAAACAAAGCAAAGGCCTGTTGCCTATGACGGGTTTGAGCCATCAGGGAACCTGCACATAGCCCAGGGAATTCTGAGAGCCATCAATGTCAACAAAATGGTTAATGCAGGCGTCAATTTCAAGATGTGGGTTGCTGACTGGTTTGGATGGATGAATAACAAGCTGGGAGGGGATTTGGAGAAAATAAGGGTCAGCGGAGAATACATGATTGAGGTATGGAAGGCATGCGGAATGAAGACAGAGCAAATACAGTTCCTTTGGGCAAAGGATGTTATGGCCGACGAAGAGTATTGGAAAAAAGTGATACAGATAGGAAGGAGCTCAACTGTGCAGAGAATCGTCCGCTGCTCACAGATAATGGGAAGGTCAGAGTCTGACCAGCTAAGCGCAGCGCAGATATTCTACCCCTGCATGCAGTGCGCTGACATATTCCACCTGAAGGCAGACATAACACAGCTTGGAATGGACCAGAGAAAGGTCAATGTCCTCGCCAGGGAGGTAGGGCCGAAGCTGGGCCTGTGGAAGCCTGTTGTTGTAAGCCACCACATGCTCATTGGGCTTGGGGAGCCAAGGACAGAGCTGAAAGATGCAACCGAAAGGGCAATTGAGCTGAAGATGTCCAAGTCAAAGCCTGACAA
>JACPTE010000036.1 GCA_016192945.1 Candidatus Woesearchaeota archaeon | reverse complement strand
TGCCGTTTGCCCTCTATCTTGGCGATTTGCTCTTCAGGATTGGAAGGCGCTCCCCTGCTGTTCCATGCAGCCCTTGCGCCGCCAAATCCTACCCCGAATATAAGCAGCAATCCAACAACAATGAATGCCGCAATGGCCAACAGGAAGTTGGAAAAGTCAACCAGCGCTGTAAGATTGTTGACAAATGTTGTTGATGTGACTGCAATCCCTGACAGGGCAAACGCAAACCATGTTACTGCGCTGCGATGCTGGGATTCCTGAACCCACTGAATCCTGTTGGATAATACGTACAGGACTGTGCCAAGGGCTATCCATGAGAGTATTATGACAAAGATAGGCACTTGTGTATTCGCCCCGATGCCAACGTTCGGTGTTGCATTCCAAGGCGGCCAGCTTATTTTTGTCGCAAGCAGGTCAACCAGCGACTTGAAGGCCGGGTTGTCAGTGAAGAAATTGCCTGCAGCGGTTGCGCTGTATGCCATTGTAAGCATGAGTACTGGAAGGATTGCCATTCTCAGCCTGCTCAGCTTGAATTTCATTCTTTCACCGTCTTTTTAACCATCAGCTCCTGCATTCTATGGGCCAGCTGCTACTGCTGGCTGTATGACTGTTCCTGCGGTTGTAATGATTATGCTCAGCCTGTTTCCCGCGTGGCCTGTTGCGTTGTCGCACATTGCCTGGGCCTGGGCTATTCTGGTGTTCTTTGCTGGAAGCGCCCCTCCAGCAGGGGTTAGTGACTGGCTCAGCCAGTTGATTGCGTGCTCAATGTTCGCCCTTAATCCGCCTGTCTGGGCTCTTATTGTTGCGACAGCTGGAGTTACAGCAGCCCTTCTTGCAGGGGCAGTGAATGCTGCGTTGCATAATGTTTGCAGGTTGTTTGCTGCAGCTTGTGCCTGGTTGGAGTGTGTTACACACGCTGCTAATGCGTTGCGTGCAGCTGTAGAAAAGGCATTCTTGTCTGCTGCATTCCCAGCCAGAAGCGCAGATGCGATATTGGGATTGACATGATGAGTCAATAGGTCGTTTATCTGGTTCACATTGTCCAGAAGCTCATTGAAGTTCCCTGCAAATTGGGCAAACTCAGCAGGCGGGCCAGCAGGAGCCCCGCCTGCGCCAGCACCTGCACCCCCGCCTCCGGTTCCGCCGCCAGCAGCAGGTGCACCCCCGCCTCCGGCAGTAGTGGCTGCAGCAGCCCCACCCTCCTGTGGAGGGTTTATCATCCCGAATGCCTGCCTGCCACCTGCAAATCCCACTCCCAGGATGAGCAGGAATATCACTATCAGCCCGATTATTGCGAGCCATCCCTGCGTGAAATCCGTTAATGATGCCATGTTATTGACGAATGTTGATGATGTAACCGCTATTCCTGAGAAGGCGAAGGTGAACCATTTTATCGCGTTCTTGTGTGGCGAGTCGTGGAATAGCTTGATGTTGTTGGACAGCACATAAAGAACCGCAGCCAATGCAGTCCAGCAGAGTATGACAAGATAGACAGGCACTTTTGTCTGGCCCTGTGGCAGCCCGGGTGTTCCGTTGAACGGAGGCCAGTCCATTTGTATTGTAAGGAGCTTTATCAGGGAGTTAAGCGCGTTGTTCTGCCCAAGCGAGCTTTCAGCAGAGGCAGTCTGGACAAGCAACAGAACAGAAAAGAGTATTACGAGTGCCGTGAGGAGTTTCTTTTTCATATTAGCATCATTCGTTTCACGAATTTTAAACTCAGGCATTTAAATAATTTTCTATAGGAAGATTTAAATAATACTGGATGCAAGGATGTGGCATGCCTGAAGCATCTGTCGTGATAATCCCTGCCTTGTTCATAGGGGGGCTTATTGGCATAGTTGAGCTGTTTTTCGTTCACGCAGATGAGACCGGAATGGGCTGGCTTGGGCACGGCCTTCACGCAATTCCGGCAACCATCCTGTTCACTTTCATCAGCATGAACATAGGGTATGTGCTGGCTCTTATTGGGAATGCGAACCTTGTCGGAAGCTCAGGGGAGGTTCCAGTTGCTGTCGTGTGGGGAGTCAGGATATTTATTGCGATAGTCGCAATGCTGAAGGTAAGCGCAGCTGCTGCAATTATTGGCAGGGTAGGTGAGAAGTTTCCCCATACGCTGATGATAGGCGCCCTGATTCTGGCTGCGCCCTTCTTCTGGGATGTTGCAGGGGTTCCCTTGACTAACGCCATGCCTTTCCTGAATTACAGGCTGTTCTAAAAAACTGTCAGAATCTGCGCTTCATCAGGAATGGAACAAACGGTACAAACAGCTTTGCCGCCTCTTTCTGGGGTATAAGGCTGGTTGGCATCTTCACAACGCCTGAAGTAAACAGGTAAACTATGATTCCCCCGATAATCAGCCCGATGAAGAATCCCTTGAACCAGTCTGCATAGCTGATAATGTATCCTCTTTTAGACTTCATGGCAGGGACTTCTGCACGGCTGTATTTAAAGTTTTCTTTTGTTTATTTCGGCTTTTATCAGCTTTTCAATAAGGCTGCTCATCTTCAAACCGTTTTCACTGCAATATTTCCTTAATGCTTTGATTAGATTCTCATCTATTGTGAAATTCGCCCTGGTTTTCCTGTTCCACTTCCTCAGTTTCCTGGTGCGGTCGTATTCTTCCAAAGCCAAGAAAACTTCCGGATACTTATCAGGCATTGTTTTTGCTATTTCAAACACTTCCCTGTCCAAAATGCTATTGTAAGGCATATCTAATCATCCTCCTTATCCTGCTTGTTTCAGTTATGCGGTTTTTAGCAATCCCCAAAACCATTTTTTCAACTTTATATGTGTCATAAGCAAGCTTTCTTGACTCAAAAACTGCCATTGCATAAGCTGCAGCAGTCCTCTTGTTGCCGTCGCTAAACGCGTGGTCATTTATTATTGCTCTCAAAATCAAGGCAAGCTGCTCCTGCCAATCCTCTGATTTTTTTGAATAGGATATTGCAAATTCAAGGCTGCTTTGGTTTACAGCAATTCCCTTGTCAAATTTCTTGTTTAGTTCTTTAAAATATTCTATCATACACATTAGTGTGTATAATTAGTATATAAAATTATGTTTTTTGTTGGTTTCTTAGACCGATAAATATAAATATGCCTAATATTAAGCATATTAAAAAGTATAAAAATAGGCATATATGACCCGGCTTCAGTTTGATGAAAGGCAGTACAAGCTAACCCTACCGAAAAAGCTGCTGGAGGCAATCGGGTGGAAAAAGGGGGACGAGATAGCTATTGAGATTCTTGACGGAAGAATAGTGCTGATAAACAGTTCTGAAAACGAAGTATCCAAAGGGAGGATAGAATATGCAAGGTAGGATAATTTCAGGAAAGGGCATAAGGCTGAAGAAAAGGCGGCCTGAAAGCCATAAGGGCGAAAATGGAAAAGTGCTGGTGGTTGGGGGGAGCATGGAATATGCAGGCGCGATAATCCTTGCAGGAATGTCTGCGTTCAGGGCTGGAGCTGACCTGGTTGTTGTTGCAGCGCCGGAAAAAATAGCCGCCGCAATAAACTGCTGGCCTGACTTTATAACAACAAAATTCAGGGGGGGATATTTCCGCCAGGAAGACGCAGCAAGGATTGCATGCATGTCAAAAGGCTATGATGTGCTTTTGATAGGAAACGGGCTGGGAAAAAGGGAAACAACGAAAAGATTTGCGAAAGAGGCAATAAAAAGGTCAGCGTGCAAAAAAGTGATTGATGCCGATGCAATAAAAGCAGTGAGGCTGCAGGACTGCAAAAATTCCATAATAACCCCGCACAGCAAAGAGTTTGAAATACTGCTGAAAAACAGCGGGATAAAAACAGGCAGCGAAGGGAAAAATATTGAAGCTGCAAGGGAAATAATAGGCGACAATGTAATATTGCTGAAGGGCAGGACTGACGCAATCTTTTCAGGGGAAAAACTGGCGCTGAACAGGACAGGGAATCCTGGCATGACAAAGGGGGGTACAGGCGATGTCCTTGCGGGATTGTGCGCAGGCCTTGCTGCCCAGGGAAATCCCCTTTTTGAGTCTGCATGCGCCGCTGCATACATCAACGGATACGCCGGCGATTTGCTTTACAGGGAGTACGGGTACGGCTTTACAGCCACTGACCTTGCAGATAAAATAGCATATGTGATGAGGCGATGGCAGTAGAAAAGATTTTTTTTGAGATAGGCATTGTTATAATGCTTGGGACTGCACTTGCGTTTGCGGCCGGATTGCTGAGGCAGCCGCTGATAATTGCTTATGTGATTACAGGGCTCATCCTGGGGCCGGTCACAGGGCTTGTCAGGAACTCTGATGTCATTGTATCGCTTTCGCATCTTGGAGTGGCCTTCCTTCTTTTCCTTGTGGGGCTTGAAATAGACATCAGGAAGCTTAAGAGTGTGGGGGTTCCATCAGCGATTACAGGCCTGGGCCAGGTGGTGATTTCCTCAACAATCGGGTTCATTGTGCTTCTCCTGCTGGGCTTTACAAGGGTGGAGTCAATGTACCTTGCTCTCGCGATGTCATTCAGCAGCACTATGATAGTGGTGAAGCTCCTTTCTGACAAGCAGGAGCTTGACACTCTCCACGGGAGGATGCTTGTAGGGATTCTCCTTGTGCAGGATGTGATTGCAATTTTCTCGCTGATGCTGATTCACAGCATTGGCCAGCTTTCAGCTGCTGTAATTGCTGTTTCAGTGCTGAAGGGCGTTGCGCTTTTTGCAGTTGCCTTCCTGTCAGGGAGATTCGTGCTTCCGCCTGTTTTCAGGATGATGGCGAGGTCGCAGGAGCTTTTGTTCATGGCAGCTGTATCATGGTGTTTCTCGCTTGCATTCCTGGCAAGCTATTTCGGGTATTCCCTTGAGATTGGGGCTTTCCTTGCAGGCGTGAGCCTTGCATCCCTGAGCTACAGCCTCCAGATAATAGGCAGGGTCAAGTCGCTTAGGGACTTCTTTGTGACAATTTTTTTCGTGTCATTGGGGCTTCAGATAACCCTGCAGGGAGCTGGGGACCTGCTGCTCAGCGCATTGATACTCTCAGGGATTGTTGTAATACTCAATCCTCTTGCAGTGATGGTTATAATGAGCATTCTGGGCTATGCCAAAAAGGTGTCATTTCTCTCCTCAATAGCCATCTCCCAGATAAGCGAGTTTTCACTGATACTTGTTGCGTTGGGCGTAGGAATGGGCCTCAAGCAGGAGACTCTATCCCTGCTGTCACTTGTGGCATTGATAACGATAACAATAGCCTCTTATTCAATCAAGTACAACAGCCAGCTATGGGGCGCTGCATCAAGGTTCCTGTCCATTTTCCCGAACATCAATCTCGTGAAGATGGAAACAGAGCATATGCCTCCTGAATTCAAGCCAGACATAATCCTCTGCGGCCAGGACAGGATTGGATACAGCATTTACCAGAAGCTCAGGCAGCTGAAGAAGAAGTTCCTGGTGGTTGACTACAACCCTGAGGTGATAAAGGGGCTTGTGAGGGAGCAGGTGCCCTGCATATACGGTGACATCGGGGATGATGAGATATTTGGCCGGCTGAACATTCAGGGGATAGAGCTGATTATATCAACAGCCCCTGACGCAAGGACAAGCTCGCTGATACTGAGGAAGGTCAAGGAACTCAACAGGAGGGCAATAATAATAGTGACTGCTTATCATATTGACGATGCAGTGGCCCTATATGAGGAGGGTGCTGATTATGTCATAATGCCCCACTTTCTTGGGGGGGACTATGTCTCTTTCCTGCTTGAGCAGTTCAAGGACCTTAATGCCATACTCCAGACCAGGATACTGCACATACACGAGCTTGAAAAAAGGAAGAGGCTGGGGCATGAGCACCCCAAATAGAAAAAGCTTTTATACAAATTAGCGCAATTTACGATATTTGAGTGATTGAACATGGCTGATGATAATGCGGGAAAGCTTCTTGAAAAGTACAAGTTTGAGCAGGAGGCGGCAGAGGAATACCTTATTTATGCAACCAAGAAGACAGAATACCCTAAGCCCGAATTCAGGAACAGGATTGTGGTTGAGTCAGTGTCAGACTCCATTGAGCAGGCATACTTCTGGATAATTGACCACCTGAAGTACGATTGGGGGTACACGAATTTCATCAAGATTACAGACGTATTTGCAGCCTCTGAGCAGTCTGCGTTTTTCGGGGTTTCAGAGCAAAGGCTTGCAACACAGCAGGAAAAGGCAGCCACATACCTGAGGGGGATAAGCGAGATGGTTAAGGCATTGTTTCAGATTATCAGGGAACTGAGGATTATTGATGAGCGGCGGGCCTACTACATTGACACTATGGAGGAAAAGTCCAACGCAATGAGCTCTGAGATAACGCTGAAGGGTGTCTGGATTGACCAGGTTGAGGGCGGCGTGAAGAACGCTGCCTCTGTTTACGGCCTTGCCCAGAGCGTTGGATTCACAATCCTGCCTGACCTGTTTTTCAGGATAAGGGTAAAGGACATGAACAACCTGGACCAGGCTGTTGACGCTGCAGTTGACAAGCTTGAGTTCAATGAGAAGGTGAAAGAAGTCCTGAAGAGGAAGCTGAGGCAGTTTTATGAATGGAAGAAAAGGACTTACGATGAGCTGACCACAAGGAGGAAGTTCATAATAAAATACCTGAGGCAGCATTACGAGACCATCAAGCTTTATATGGGCTGGATTAAGCCATACCTCAGGAACATAAGGAGGCTCCAGCTTGACCAGAAAAAGCTTGACTCTGCAGAAATGATAACTGCTTTTGAGGGCTCTATGGTTGAGATTGAGGTGCTTGCAAAGAAGGAGGACCCTGCGTACAGGAAGTTTTATCCCTGCATTCTTATCCATTTCAATTACAGGACAAAGCCATACATGCACTTTACAGGGGAGGGTTACCAGAGGGGGCCTATCCACAAGGGGAAGTTTGACATGACAATGAGGGGTTACGTGTGGAGCAATGAGCATATTGAGAATTACACAAAAATGAAGGAGGAGGAAGACCTTCAGCTGATGAGCATGATTAATGAGTCTATCAAGGAGTCAATGGACGCCCTTGGTGACGAGCTTAAGCATTACCTTATGGAGGGCGGAGAGTCATTTGACATTCCTAAAAAGCCGAAGCCAAAGGGAAGGCCCGGCATAACCGAGCCGTTTGAGGCATTGTTCGGCGGCTTTAAGGACCTGGCAGGCTCTTTCGGCGGCTCCAAGGATGATAAGCCCAGGAAGGCAAGCGAGGACAGGGTTGCAACAAAGGATGAGATTGACAAGGCGAGGAAAACCCTCAAGACAGACATCTACCAGACGTACAAGAACTACAAGAAGATGCATGGCATGCTGACCTGGGCGTAAGCTGAAAAATAAGATGCCATCTGACAATGAGCTTGAAGATGTAAAGAGGCTTGAGCCTTCTGAAAGGATAAGAAGGCTTAAGGAGCTTGAGGAGAAGAAAAAGCAGGAGATAGATGAGGCAGAGCACCTTCTGAAGGAAACTGAACTTGAGATTGAGGATGAGGAAAACCAAAGGATAAACATACCTATCCCCCAAATAAAGGCAGAAGACCCTGAAATGCTTGAGACTATAGAGGCAAAGCTGGTTTGGTCTGCCAAGCGGGGGGTTGGCCTGAAGCCGAAAGAGGCAGATGTTGTTTCTTCTGGAAGGGTGCCAGCAGGAATAGCTGAAACAGTGGAGGCTGAGCACAGCCGCATAGAGCGAAAGGCAGCAGCGCAGTATGGCAGCATGCTGGACGAGGAATTAAGGCGCCAGGGCCCATCAGGGATTATTGATGCGTACATGCAAAGGGTAACTCCTGTTTCAACAGCCCCTGGCGAAGCTTACGAGTCCCTGAAGAAAAAGGGGCATGAATCGGCAGTTTACCAGAAGCCTGAAGCAAGGATTGATTTCGCTTACGAGGCCAGAAAAGCAACTCCTGGAGAGGAAACAAAACCCCAAGATTTTTATACTTCATCAGCCAGAAAAAAAAAGGATAGCTGAAAATGCTGTATGACAACAATTCTTACAAGGGAGCTTACTTCAGCGGAATGGACAGGGGATACACTCCTGTAGGCGATGTGCTGGACACTGTTCCTGAGCTTGCCTCGCTGAGCCCTGCAGAAATAGGCATCTCAGCCCCGCCAATGCAGAACCAGCTTGAGGCTGTGCAGGCAAAGATAAGGCAGGGTGCAAAAAGGATAGAGCTCGGGTTTACTGGAAGGGGCAAGGGCTCTATGGGGCAGAGCGCAACAACACCTGAGATGTACGGCCTTGAGGAGAGGAGGGACATAAAGCAGCTTGCAGAGTGGAACAAGGTTGTCCTTTCAACGCATGCAACTGTTGCAATCGGGAATGTTTCAGGGCTTACAGAGCAGGGGTTCACTGAGATGGCAAGGGAGCAGGCATTTAATGAGATAAGGCGTGCTGTAGATTTCGCAGCCGATGTCACCCAAGGCGGCCCTGTTGTAGTGCACACTGGAGAGTTCCAGAGGCCGATTTATGATGAGTACGGCCCTGATTTCATGCTTTACCCTGCTGAGTCTTATGGCAAGGACAAGTATGGCAAGTATGACCCTGAGGAGGTCAGGAAAAAAAAGTCAGTGTTCCATATTGTTGACCAGAGGACTGGCCAGATAATTCCTGTAAGGACAGACCAGCCTGTCCAGCTCCCAAAATGGAAGCTTGATGAGAATGGAAATTATGTAATGAAGAACGGGCTGAGGGAGGCTGAGACTGTTGTTGACCCTGAAACAGGTCTTGAGAAGTACAAGATAGAGACTAAGTATTGGGATTATTTTGTTGACTTGTCAAGGAAGTGGAACGAAAAGCATCCTGGCACTCCAAAAACCCCTGAGGTGATGTACCACTTTGAGCAGCTTGAGATTCAGAGGCTTCAGTATGATGCCCTCTCGCACTTCTACGGGGGAATCCAGAGGGTTGAGGAGACTGAGAAGAACCTTGGGAAAATCAACAATGCGCTTGAGTTTTATGAGCGGCTGGAAAAAAACGTCCCGCCTGAGGAGCGCTGGAAGATAGAGACTCCGCTGCCCTCAGAGCTGAGGGGGCTTGTCGGCAACTATGTAAGCCCTGACATGGGCCTTCCAAGTGATGTGCTGAAGCAGGCAAAGAAGCAGCTGGAGGGCCAGCTCCAGCACCTGAAGCTCGGTGCATTGACATACACCCAGCAGGCAGAGAACATAAGGCAGACACAGGAAAACCTCAAGACAATAAAGGATTACGCTGTCCAGAAAAGCGCTGACACGATTGCGAGGGCTGGCCTTTTTGCGATGCAGAAGTCGCAGCAGATGCAGACAAAGGAGCCCATTTACGTTGCCCCTGAGAACATATTCCCTGAGTCGTACGGCTCCCACCCGCAGGAGCTGAAAAAGCTGATACTTGAATCAAGGAAGTCAATGGCAGAGCAGCTTAACAGGATGCATGGCTATGAGCAGAAGACTGCTGAAAGGCTTGCAGAGGACCACATCAAGGCTACATTTGACATAGGCCACGGTTACACCTGGAGGAAGTATTACGCAGGCGACCCTGGCAAGAGCATTGCAGAGAACGATGCCAATTTCAAGAGGTGGCTCCTTAACCAGGTTGAGGACCTTGCAAAGGCAGGGATTATAGGCAATGTCCACGTTTCTGACAACTTCGGCTATGAGGACGAGCACGTTGACCCTGGCATGGGCAGGGCTCCTATAAAGGAGTTCATAGAGAAAATAAAGAAATACGGGGTTGGGCATGTAATTGTTGAGCCAGCCCATCAGGACTACAGGGCCCTCCTCGGCGGCTGGAGGCATTTCGGAAGCTCAATCTACGGGCTGTCAAGGCCTGGCGGGGACACCTGGAGCGATGTGTGGAGGGGCTACTTCGGCCAGACTGCATCGCCATACTTCACTTACGGCGAGGCTGCACCAGACCCTGAAAGCTGGGTGCTGTGGAGCGGCACAAAGATGGAGTAAGTTTTCTATTGCTTATCAGGGTGGAGGGGAAGAGGCATATACTGCCATGTAATCATCAAATCCGCAGTCAACCACGCCGTCATTAAGCCCTGATGGGTTGCCAGTGCACTGAAGCCCTGCATCATCTTCTGCAACTGGAAAGACATGGTAAACGCCTGCATAAGCTGGTGTCCATGACACTGTGCATGAGCTGGATTGCGCCTGGCTGAAAGAGCAGGTTGGCAGAATCTGCTGTATATTTCCGTCTGGCTCTTTCAGGTATATTTTTATGCTTGCAAGATTGGAGTCCACATCCATAGCCGAGGCAGTGTAGCTGTACGGCTGGTTTATAGCCGCATTTTCAGGCCCTGAAATGCTCGCTGTCGGGTGTGTTGAGCCTGTAGTGAGGGTTTTCCACATTGCCAGGTCCTGCCACTCCACTTCGCAGTTGCCGTTATAGTCGCAGAACTTGCAGGTATCGCTCAAGGGCGAGGTTCCTGCGCATAACTTGCACTGGTCATAGTCCAGGCTGTCAACAGACTTGTCCAGGTTCACGTCATAGTTTGTTGATATCAGGCAGTTTCCCCCGACAGCTATAAGAACATACGGGGCTCCTGACTTGTTATAGGAAGCTGCCAGCCTTATGCTTTTCGCCCCCTGGGCGTGTGATGGCTTGTCAAAATACCCGAGAATGTTGACTCTTGACTTAAATGACACCTCATTATATTCCAGCCCGTTGGACAGCTTGAACCTTATCTCATTGAGATTTCCATTCCAGTCCCTGTAAATTGAAAAGTCCTCAACATTGGCAGGCATCTGCTCATCAATCACCATCTGCGAGGGATACCCCAGGTAATAGATTGACTCTGCATTATTCACTATGTCCCTTCCAATCTTGGTTATCTGGTCGTTGCTTATCTGCTTCTGTGTAGTGTCTCCGAATGTGTAGAAAAAATACATGGCAGGCAGGATTATCATGAGCACGAAGGCTGAAACAATCATGTATTCTGTAGCTACCTGCGCTTTCTCCTGAAAACCCCTCTTTTTCAGCATCATGGACTGCCTGTTGGATGTTATTATTAAATATATTTAGAAAACTATTTAAACCTATTCGCCTGCTTCCCTATTAATCAAAAGGGGCAAAAAATGGAGTTTAAGGTACAGGTAACAGACAATCCGAACTTGAGCAAGTACAGCAAGGATGACCTTAGCATTGCTTATGATTTCTCAAAGAAGATACATGACGAGTTCGGCACTTTCATCAAGGCCATAATCCTTTTTGGAAGCGTTGCAAAGAACAGGCAGAACCCCTCAGGCGATATAGACCTTCTTGTTGTGATTGATGATGTCTCAATGAACATGAGCCCTGAGATAGTCCAGACGTACAGGATAATAATTGAGAAGGCGATTGCATCCACTTCAACAAGGCTTCATGTGACCAGCCTCAAGCTCACTACATTCTGGGAGTACATCAGGGCAGGCGACCCTGTAGGCATTAACATACTGAGGGATGGCGTTGCGCTTCTTGACACCGGATTCTTCGACCCTATGCATGCGCTTTTGGTAAGGGGCAGGATAAGGCCCACTCCTGAGAGCATCTGGGCTTATTTCACAAGGGCGCCCAAGACTATCCATAACTCAAAGTGGCACATCATGCAGGCAGTGATGGACCTGTACTGGGCTGTGATTGACTCAGCTCATGCAGCCCTTATGAAGCTGGGCGAAACCCCGCCAAGCCCTGACCACGCTGCCGAGCTTCTTGAGGAGAAGATGGTGAAGAGGGGGCTGGTTGAGCGTAGGTATGCTGACATCATGAAGAAGTTTTACACGCTCCAGAAAAGGATTGTTTACAGGGAAGTGAAGCAGATAACAGGCGCAGAATACGACAGGCTTCTGAAGGATGCGCAGGACTTTGTTAACAAGATGGAGAAGTTCATTGCAGCCGGCTATAACAAAAAATAGGGTGTTTTTGAAAACCCTTAATAGAAACTTATCCCCTGCTGAAAAGCTTTCCTATCAGGAATATCGCCAGTATCAGAACCAACAGGTTTGCAATGACCAGTGCTGGTATGTATAATGGCGAGTCAGAAAACTTGAACCCTGCTGCCTCCTCTTTCCCGGTTGCTGGAGGGGGTGATGCAAACACAGGCTGTTTTGGCTGCTCAATCACTTCAATCTTCTTGTTTTCAGGCGGAGTTGTAGGGTTGTTTTGAGGAGGGGGTGTGCCTGTTTCCTGGCATTTGTTGTTGTTCAGCAGCGCTGTCTTTGAATCGCTGAGCTGGTCTCCCTCATAATATGATTCAACAGTTATCCTCTTCACGCCAGCTGTGAGGTTTTGCTTTATTGGAATCTGTATTGTGGATGATTTTGAGGATGACTGGTCAAGATTGAATGGCCCTATTATGTTCCCGAACTGGATGTCAGGGGCTGCTATCCTTATGAATGCATTATCCTCGTCATTGTTGCCCGTGTTCTTGACGCTGAACCTGAGCTCAGTGGAAGCCTGGCAGTCTATGGTGTCAGGGTTCAGGCTGATTGGTGAGATGCTAAGCTCGTGGTCCTGCCTGTCAACCTCTATGGTGAAGTCTATCTTGTCCCCGTGCTTCGCCCCGTTCTCATCGTCTGCATCTGCCTCAATTTCAACTGTGTAATCAGACTTGTCAGCATCGCTTGGGATTTCAAACTTTATGATGGCTTTTTTTGAGTTTGAGGCGGTAATTGATGATATTGTTTCAGAGTCTGAAACGTCCAGCGCATCAATTTTAGAGTTCACGTTAATGCTCTGCAGGCTTACGTCGTCATCCTTGGAGAACTTGTTTTCAATCTTCACTTCAAGGCTGATTTTTGAGCCGGGCTTGACATTGGTAACCCTTCCCCCGTCGCTTACTGTGTCTGTTTTCTCGCCATTGTTGACTGATACTGCCACTTCCCTTATTTTCAGGCTGTTTTTCGCCTGCATTGAGATTGGAGCAGAAGCTATTACTGATGCTCCGTTTGGTGTTGTGCCCCTTACAATAAATGTTGCCACGCTGAATGCTGAAGGGTTCAGGGAGCTGTCAACGCCATCCAGGTCAGAGGGTATGTTCGCTGTTACTGACATTATGGCTGTCTCCCCGCTGCTTATTGAAGTGCTTGATATGGCTGCAGTCATATTCAGCGCTGAGGCTGTGAATTTTCCTGTTGGGACTGCTGCAAAGCTCAACCCTGTTATGGTGTCAAGCCCTGTGTTGGTAAGCGTCACTGTGCCTGTCTTGTAAAGAATCCTGTTCTCTGATTTTTTTGCCTGGGGATTGCTTCTCTTGCTGTCCTTGTCTCCGAGTGTTAGGCTTGTTAAAGTCAGATTTGTGGGGACATCATTCACTGTTATGCTTACCATTTCATAAGCAGAAAGCGAGCTGTTGTCAGACACTGAAAAGTTAACAGCATGGGTTCCTGACTGGGTGGAATCAGGCATCCATGAGAAGACTCTGGTAGTTGCATTGAAGATTGCCCCTGAAGGTATGCCTGAAGCAGCATAGCTGAGCGCGTCTCCATCAGGGTCGCTGGCTGTTATTGTGAACTGGAGAAGCTGCCCCTCGTTCACCTGCCTGGAGCCTATTGTGCTGAGTGTTGGCGCCCTGTTGACGTTGTTTACAGTGATTGTTACGTTTTCGCTGGCAGTGGTGTTTGTGGCATTATTAATGTTGTCATAAACTGTGAAGTTGACTAAATAGTTTCCTGAACTGGAGAATCCGGGTGTCCATGTAAATGTTGCCTTTGAATTGTCAACCTTATTCAGGGAAGCGCCACCCATGGCAGGGGATGATACAAATGAGAATGCTGTGGTGTTTGAATTTAAATTCCTGGTTGTTATGTCAAATGTAAGTGCGCTGCCTTCGTTGACAGACTTGCTGCCTATCGGGTTCAATAATGGCTCTGCGCTTGCTGCAGCTAAAGTGAAAATAAGAGTTAGAAAAGCCAATACGAACAGTTTGCCTCTCATAATTCAACCCCCCAAATGTTCATTAATAAGTTAATATTTTTAGTTAGTTCTGAATAGTAGTATATAAATGTTTTCATAAGCCGTATTTACTTTTCCATGAGAAGCTCTTTCAGGGATTTGCCCTTGAATTCTGCTCCTATTGAGTCTTTCCCGAGAAAAACCTTTTTGTCACTCTCCTTGCCATTGGGAGGCGCATTTTCATTGATAGCGGCACCATGCTCTTTTTCTTTCAGCAGCTCCAATGCCATTTTGAAAGCATCCTGGCTATCAGGAGCAATGCCGCTTGCCTTGAGGGATTTTGCAAGCTGGCTTACTTTTTGCGCCAGTTGCGAGTCCATGTGCGCCAATTATTTCTTGTTTGTCCCGTAATAGAAGAACTTCTCAATCTCCACATCCTTTTCAGAATAGTCTCCTGTCCTGGACCTGCCCTCTGTCTTTTTCGGGGCATCCTGGACTTTTTGGGTTTCTGCGTGCTCTCCTGGCTCCTCATGATGCTGGGCTGCCTGCTGGATGGGGGCTGAGGGCCTCTGGAATGCCTCTGACTGCAGCTTGTTCTTTATGTATGCAATCTCGTCTTTCATTCCCTTGACTTCATGCTGGAGGCTTACAAGCTCGCTGTAAAGGGAATTCATTTTCAGCCCGAGCATTCTCAGCTCCTTGTTGACCTCGCTATCATTATTTTCTTTTTGTGGCTCTCCCTTTACCATGAGCTCTGCACGCGCATAAGCATCCTCAGAAGAGCTTGCTATATGGTGCTTAAGCAGTTCCTTTGCCAGGTTGTTTATCTTCTGTATCTCTTCCACGCCCATGTTTATCACCCCTGCTCTTCTTTGAGGTTATCAGAATGCCTGTTACCAATAATACTGAAAAAAGCAGCCACTGTATGCCAAGAAGATTGGCGCCAAGTACGCTGCCGAGCATATCCGGAATTACCAATGCAGTCAATGAATAAGTGGTTATAGCAAATGAACTATTTAAATTTAACTCAAATCTCAATATGCGCGAAATTATTAATGCAGCAAGTGAAAATAATGCTGCCAGCGCGAGATATTTTGCCACGAAGAACAGCCATGCAAGGAAAAAGAACCCTGGCAGGCTCATTAGCGCCATCTTTTTCAGGATTGATTCAGCTTCAGCTGAGTTGCCCGCCAGGTCTTCCAGCTCGGCCTTTTTTATTCCTGAGTCTGGAAAGAGTCCGCATAGAAGCTGCGTTTCTGAGCACAGCATGTTCCTTGATGAAAATCCCGCGCTGTTGATGTTGAGCACCCCGTTATTCCTGCCAAGCCCAACCACTTCAATCCCGTATAGGCTGTTGCTCCATGAGGCGCCTGGCTTGAGCTCATAGCTTATGCTTAGCCTGTCAAACTGCCCAAAGCCTTCCTTCACGCTTGAGCCAATTGATGCCAGCGAGGGCATGTAATAGATGGACGCTATGAAGAGGCACACGAACACGACAGATGACAGGTATGACAGGTTCTCAAGAAGGTTTCTCTCTCTCAGCAGCTTGTATGAGAACGGGTTGAGGCTTTCCAGCAAAGTTACCGCGAATCTCAGGTCATGCACACTGAAGAAGAGCACAATATCACCTTACCTTGCAGAAGAATACCCTGTCAGCTATGTCATCTGCAATCTTGTATACATTAAACGCATTTTCAACCATCTCCTGTATGATGGGCGCCTTGGATGACTTTTTGAGTGATGAAACCACGACATTGGACCTTGAGACCCTTGAAAGCTCCATTAATGCTGACTCAATTGACTCAAAATTGTGCATTGCAGTGACGCATATGACTGTGTCAAATGAGTTATCTGGGAACGGAAGATTTTCAGCATTTCCCTGAACCGCAGTTATCCTTTTCCTGGCCTTCAAAACCATCTCGTGGCTGCTGTCAATTCCCACTACCTTGCACCCAAGAACGCTGCTCAGGCCTGTGCCGCACCCTACATCAAGGACTGTGTCGCCTGGCTTTGGCTCAAGCTCTGACTTGATTACAAGGAGCTTCCGCATCTGTTCACTGCCATGAAGCTGGTCGTATGATTTGCTTAACTTCCCATACATTTTAAATCAGTTGTCTGAATGGTGAAAAATTCTGACATTTTAGCATGTCAATGGGTTTGCGCATTCGCATGCTCCCATGCCTTCAATCTCTGCACCGGTTACATTATATACTGAAAGATGAGCGCTGTCCAGCTTGAATCCAGTATACTGCCTGTAAGGCCATCCTCCCAAAAATCCGGGGTATGTTGTGATGCTTGTGATGTTCCATACCTTTGCGTTTGGTGAGCCTGATATGTCCGGCTCGCACTTGTTGCCGTAGAAGCACCAGTCTATATAACTTTTCCTGGTGCACTTGTTTATGTTCAGCCTGTCAGGGTTGACTGCGCTTTCAATCCCGCAGCATATTGAGCCAGAGGCAGTCAGCCCCCCATTGCTCAGGTTGTGGTAAAGCCTCATTGTGAAGCTCGGCGCCTCTGACAGCAGCCTGTACCTTCCGTCATATATGAACTGGGAGAGGTTTGAAAGGTTCCACTGGGTGGTGTTTGTGCTGATTATTGTGTTGTTATAGCCAGCCTCTTTCAGGTATATGGGGTCAAGGAGCCCTTCTATCGGGATGGTTGTTTCAACATCCTGCGTGATGTTCCAGTAGGCAATGGATGCGTCAATTGTGTAGTTTGTTGATAGGTTCACTCCCACCTTCCACGGCCCGGTGAGGTTGGACTGGTATATTTTAACAGAGTAGTTGCCTGAGTTTTTGTCAAAACGGGTTTTTATGTGCAGCGTGTCCATTGACGCGTTTTCAATCGCAGCCAGCTTGTACAGCAATGCGCGGTCTTTCATCACCTTGTAGCCAGGGTCAAGGGAGGCAGTGCAGGTTGATGCTTCTAGTGGGGGCGTGCTTACAGGGTCGCCGGTAGGAACAACTAAGTAGCATTCTATTGGCGTCCCGTTGATTGTGCCGTTCATCATCAGCTCTATGAATGTGGTGTTTACAGCGTCAAAATCAGGCATATAGGTTGTCTTGTTCTCAAAGAGGATTAATGCCACCAGTGCATTTCTTCCTGAGGTCTCTATTGCTGATGGAAGATACGAGTATTTCACCATCCTGACATAGTCATTTGCAATGTCAATCCTTGTTGTAACAGCAGGAATCCTGTCCTTGTATGTTATGTGCTCTCTTGGGGAGAATGCAACTGCAAGAATAGTGACCAGCATTATTGCAATCAGGGTGAAGAATATGCCTTTTTTGCCCTTCAGCATCACTGCCATACACTCACCTCAGCAGGGTAAGGCCCCCACATGGTGTCGTTGTAAACCCCGAACACTATTGACTTTGTTGATACAACAAGCCTGCTTGATTTTGCCAGGGAGCCCCTGTTGTATATTGTCGTCCTGTTTATGCTGACATTGAAGCTGTACTGCTGCGGCACAAGACTGTATGTGACGTTCCTTACAAAGTTTGATGACATGCTGCGCTGGTTGTTGACGTAAAACTCCCCTGCCTGTTGCAGCAGCGAATTGTCCTTGTTGGTTATTGAGCCGTTAAGCACCAGGTTCAATGTGTAGTTGTTGTTGGCTTCAGTAACCTTGGTGCTTGACAGGGAGAGGATTACGTCATTGCTCAATGCTATGGGCTGGACTGTTACAGGGCTGTAATAATTTGAGGTAAGTATCATCACCAGGCCTATGACAATTATGCCCATGGCCACAAATGCATCCAAGGTGAAGAAGTAACCCCTTTTTCCCATGCTTTTTCTGTTCTTTTGAGGTTATTAAACTTTTGCATCAGGCTTTAGCTGCACGCCTCGCCTGCAACCACTGCCTTTGGGCTTCCAATGCAGTTTTTCCCTGCTATAGGAACCAGGTTTTCATTATCATTCACAAAGTATATGGCAAAATCATTTTGAACACCCATCCTGGACTTCAGCTCATCATAAGGCATTCTTGACAGCTCCTGGAGCTTTTCCCCATCTACCGAGCCATTGACAACCACAGAAAGCTCTGAATCGCCTGAGACAAGCTTCCTGAGAAGAATCTCCTTCTGGTTTTGAAGGCTGTATCGGCTCTTGTAAGCATAATATAATGCAGCAAGGGACACCAGCAGGATTATCACAATGGCTGCTATAATTAGGATTGTTTTATTCCATACTGGTGCATCTACTGGCTGTTTTCGGCTGCCTTGCCTGGCCTTGCCAGGCCTTGCAGGATTTCCCTTCCCTTTGGCTGGTTCTGGCCTGATTCTTTTTTTAGGTGCCATTTTTTGGTGTCTTTAATTGCAGCTAAAGTTGCCAACAGCTGCCTTCGGGCTTCCAATCCCTGAGACATTATGGGTTTGGTTTATGAATATCAGGTTGCCCTTCTCATCCTCAAAATGAATGCAGAAATCATTCCTTATGTTGAGTTGGCTTTTCAGGGCTTGATAGCTCGTGTTGGAGAGTTCCTGAATCTTTTCATCGTCTATC
>JACPTE010000025.1 GCA_016192945.1 Candidatus Woesearchaeota archaeon | reverse complement strand
TTTGGCTTAACGCAATTTTACTAGTTGAAATGTCCTTTAAATACTGTTTAACAATCCACACTCTTTTCTCAAAAGTTAACTTGTACATAGCCATCACCCCCTGATGGCTAATACTAGCGAACTAAAAACGTGATAGCACACCGGATTGAAGCGATAAAAGGATTTAAATACTTGCCTGCCTTAACAGCATATCATGGCGCATAAAGCACTCATCAGGAAAAATATGCCTATCATTGCGCTAATAGCAGGACTGGCTGCACTGCTTTTGGCTTCAGGCTGCACTGGACAAACACCACCTCCAGCACCGCCAGCCAACCCGACAACACAGCCCCAGGCAGCCCCATCAGACTTCTCAATAAAATACACAAGCGAGGGCGGATTCGACCCCCACAGGGAAATAATAACAATCTCACCAGGCGGAGACTTCAAGTATGAATACCAGTCATCTGATGGCAGCAAAATACTGGAATCCTACACAGGAAAGCTTACAGCCCAGGAGATGAGCCAGCTATACAACTTCACACTGAACGAAAACAGGTTCTTCAGCCTGCCTGAGGAGCTGGGAACAGGCAAATGCGCAGACGGGATGTCCACCTACATAGAGATACAGGCAAATGGAAAATCACACAGCTCAGGGCATTCATCAATAGCCTGCGAAGTTGACAACGCAAATTTCAGGAATGTTCAGGCTGAGATACTGCGCATAAAGAAACTATACAGGATTCTTTAAGGACTCTTAACTGAAAAAAACAAAAAGATTTAAATATCAGGCAAGATTTCAAAGAGTTATGAGAGTTGGTTGCCTTCATCAAAAGCGAAAGTAATTCTGATTTAATTATTTCTAACACTCCCAAAACAGATTCATTCTTAAGTGGTCGCTGTGGTGTAGCGGTTAGCATTGAGGCCTGTGGAAGCGCAAGCTATGAGCTTCAGACAGCCTCCGGGCGGGGTTCGAGCGGCAAGCAGGCTATAACTGCTAAGCCCGAAATTCCCCGCAGCGGCCCTATTAGCCCTATTAGCCCTATTAATGAGGATAGCGCACTATCCAGTGCTGGTTGCCTTCATCTTCTGCGGGACTAAACTTTATTCTGGTGATGCAGCATGCTGAATTCTAACATGATTATAGGTGATTGCCTTCATCCTGGTGCCAAAGAACAGCAGCCTTCAGAGGGAAAGCCAAAGAGTTCTGAAGAGCCTTAAGGCAGCAGAATCAGGCATTATTGAAGCCAGGGGTGAGGATGTTCCTGAATGGGTTTACAATCTTTCATCAATAAACAAGAAAGCAATAGGGCTGACCGGGGAGGACCTATTCAGGGAATTCCAGCTCAAGCAGCCTGAATGCAGCCTGAAGATATTAAGAAAAATACCCTGGAATGACCCTTCAGCATTATATAGCAAGCCTGCATTATGCCTTCTGGGGCCAAAAGGAAAAAAGCTATCTGACTTCCCAAAACAAATAAGGGTCGGGATAAGCTCAAAATACGCGCTGCTTTCGGAAAAATACCTTGCCAGCCTGGATGGATATGCCTTTAAAAAAATCCTAATCAGCGGCTGCTGCGAAACGCTCATAGGAACAGGGCTTGCGGATGTAGTAATTGATATTGTTTACACCGGAAACTCAATGCGCAAAGCAGGGCTGGATGTGTACGACAAGATTTTCTCAAGCGATTTAGTCATTATAGGCGCTGACATTTTTTGGAGGGCAAAATGATTCCTCCGAGAAAAATAATATCCTGCAACGAGCCTTATTCAGCCCCAACTGAAGGAAGAAAAGGAAAGCTTAGGCTGGACTTCAACGAAAATACCCTCGGATGCTCTCCGAAAGTTATTGAATCACTAAGGAAAATAACTGCTGGAGAAATTTCATCGTACCCGGCTTATGGCGATTTCAAAAGCAATCTGGCGGATTATCTGGAAGTTACACCAGCTGGAATTTTATTGACAAACGGCTCAGACGAGGCCATAAAGGCAATAATGGATGCTTATGTCAATAGTGGCGATGAAGTAATCATTCCTGCCCCGACTTTCTCCCTATTCAGGGCTTATGCCTCAATTGCAGGGGCAAGGATAGTTGAAATTGATTACAATTCTGACTTAAGTTTTCCATTGGAACAGATATTAACAGCAATAAGAGATGCAACAAAGATCATAATTATTGTCAATCCCAACAACCCCACAGGAACATGCATTGATGAAGAATGCATAATAAGAATCCTTGATGCAGCAAAGAATTCGCTGGTAGTCATCGATGAAGCATACTGGCAATTTGCAGGAAAAAGCTGCAAGTCCCTCATAGCGAAATATGATAACCTGGTTGTTTTGCAGACTTTCTCAAAGGCTTTTGGACTGGCAGGGTTGAGGATTGGATACGCACTCTCCAATACTGAAACAATAAGCACGCTCAGGAAAGCTGTCTCACCTTATAATGTCAGCAGTCTCGCAATTTCATCAGCCAATGCTGCCATTTCAGACACTGATTTTGTCAATGAATATGTCGCCGAAGTAAGCAAAAGCAAAGCCTATTTGGAGGATGAACTCAGGAAATTAGGAATAACAACGTATCCATCAGTGGCGAATTTCATACTGGCAAGGCTTGGGGAAAAATCAGAAATGGCCTATGATGGACTAAAACAAAAGGGGATTCTTGTGAGGAGCATGAAAAAGTATCCCCAGCTGAATGGCTGCATACGAATCACCGCAGGAACTGTTGAACAATCAGAATTTTTTATAAAGGAGCTTAAGCAAATACTCAGGAAAAAAGCTGTATTGTTTGACATGGATGGCGTGCTTGTTGACGTATCTGAATCCTACAGGCTTGCAATCAGGAATACAGCTGAATTTTTCACAGGGCAGGATATTTCTCCAGATGAAATTCAAAAGCTGAAAAATAAAGGTGGCTACAACAATGACTGGGACATCACTGCAGCTCTTATAGCCTCAAAAGGCTACAAGGCATCAAAGAATGAAATAATAAGAAAATTCCAGCAGCTTTATCTGGGCAAAAACAAAAAGAAAGGATTGAACAGCAACGAAAGATGGATTGCCCCCCCGGAAATCTTATCAGCGCTGTATAGGGAATACTCGCTTGGGATTGTAACTGGCAGGCCAAGAGATGAAGCATTGCTTGCCCTCAACAGGTTTGGAATGCCTGATTTTTTTGAATGCATTGTAACAATGGAAGACTGCCCAAAAGAACGGGCAAAGCCAGACCCTTTCGGAATAAAACTAGCCATGAAGAAACTCGGATGTGAACAGGCAGCTTATATCGGCGACAATATAGATGACATGAAGGCTGCAAGAGCAGCAGGAATTCAGGCAATAGGAATCATTCCTGATGGGACCTTTGGCGGCGAACTCAAAAAAGCGTTTTTAATGAATGGCGCCAAAATAGTCCTTGACGACATAAGACAGCTAAGCGGGGTGCTGAAATGAGAATTGCTGAAGTAGACCGTAAAACAAAGGAAACACAAATAACAATTCGCATAAACATAGATGGCGAGGGTGACTACTCTGTCAGCACACAAATAGGGTTTCTTGATCACATGCTTGAATCATTTTCAAAGCACGGCCTTTTTGACCTGAAAATAGAAGCTGAAGGAGACCTGAAGGTTGACCAGCACCACACGATAGAGGATACTGGGCTTGTATTAGGGCAGGCATTCAAGGAAGCGCTTGGCAAGAAAAAAGGGATTAACAGGACTGGTTACTTTGCATTCCCGATGGATGATTCGCTTTCAATAATATCAGTGGATATTGGAGGAAGGCCCTATCTGCAGTTCAATGCAAAATTTCGGAGAAGGTTTTGCGGCGAGCTTGACACTGACATGATTGAACAGTTTTTTGCAGGGTTTGCAATTGGGCTTGGATGCAACATTACAATAAATGCAAAGGGGAAAGATGACCACCACAAAATAGAGTCAATATTCAAGGCATTTGGAAAAGCAATGAGAATGGCATGCACTCTTGATAGCAGGGCGGCTGGCAAGATGCCAAGCACAAAGGGGATGATTTGATGATATGCATAGTTGATTGCGGAACCGGAAACTTAAGCAGCATAAAGAATGCGCTGGATTTCCTTGGGGCAAGCTCAAAAATAACGAGCAATCCAGGCGAAATTCAAGAAGCCCGAATGATAATCCTGCCAGGAGTCGGGGCATTCGGATATTTCATGGGCAGATTAAGGGAAAAAAAGCTTGAGATTCCAATAAAAAAAGCAATTTCAGAAGGAAAGCCCTTCCTGGGGATTTGCCTTGGCCTGCAGGTTCTTTTTGAAGAAAGCCAGGAAAGCAAAGGCGTAAGGGGTTTGGGAATACTCAAAGGCAGGGTGATGCGATTCACACAGGGAAAAGTTCCACAAATCGGCTGGAACAAGATAATTCCAACGAATCCAGGAATTTTTGAAGAAGGCTTTGCGTATTATGTAAACTCATACTATGCAGAGCCCGCAGACAGAACACTTATCGCAGCCGTATCAAACTATTATGGGGACTTTCCATGCGCAATCCGGCAGGGAAACATAACTGCTGTCCAGTTCCACCCAGAGAAAAGCGGGAAATACGGGCTTGAACTGATGAAGAGGGTCCTGGAATGCTAGCAAAAAGGATAATACCCTGCCTGGACATCAAGGATGGAATTGTTGTAAAGGGAAAAGGGTTTGAAAACCTAAGGCAAGTAGGTGACCCTGTCAAATTGGCTGAAAAGTACTGCAAGGAAGGCGCCGACGAGTTAGTGCTCCTTGATATTTCAGCATCAGCTGAAAACAGGCAGGCAATGCCAGAGGTAGTGAGGAAAGTTGCCAGGCAGATTTTCATTCCATTTACTGTAGGCGGCGGGGTAAAAAACTCTGAAAATATCAATGAGCTGCTAAGGGCAGGTGCAGACAAGGTGGCGATAAACACTGCCGCTGTGCAGAACCCTGGGCTAATCAGTGAAGCTGCCGGGATTTTTGGAAGCCAGTGCATAGTGATTGCAATAGATGCCAAAAAAGAAGGAGATCTGTGGAAAGTTTTTGTGAAAGGAGGCAAAATTCCAACACAGATAGATGCGCTGGAATGGGCAAAAAATGCAGAACGCCTGGGCGCAGGAGAAATCCTGCTGACTTCAATAGACAACGATGGGAAAGGAAGGGGCTATGACATTGAACTGACTAAACAGGTTTCAGAATCAGTAAAAATTCCTGTAATTGCATCAGGCGGGGCAGGAACGCTGAAAGGCATAGCTGACGTCTTAATAGATGGGAAAGCTGATGCAGCGCTTGCAGCATCAATTTTTCACTATGGAAAATACAGCATTGCTGATGTGAAGAAATACCTGCAAAAAAAGGGAGTAATGGTGAGAATATGATTATCCCAAGCATTGACTTAATGGATGGCAAGGCAGTCCAGCTGCAGCAGGGAAAGAAAAAAGTATTGGAAAGAGCTGATGTGCTTGAGCTTGCAAGAGACTTTTCCAGGTATGGTGAAATTGCTGTGATTGACCTTGACGCTGCAATGGGCACGGGCAGGGAAAGCAACATATCGCTCGTAAAACAGCTTTGCAGGATAGCGGACTGCAGGGTTGGCGGAGGCATCAGGACTGTTGAAACTGCAAACGAGCTCTTAAGCGCTGGAGCCAAAAAAGTGATTATCGGGACAAAGGCAAGCCCCGAATTCCTGAAGCAGCTCCCGAAGGACAGGGTAATAGCAGCAATAGACGTGAAAGATGGCTTTGTCGTGAATCAGGGATGGACAGTGAGCAGCGGAAAAAACCCGGAGGAACTGATAAAAGAGCTGGAGCCTTACTGCTCTGAATTCCTTTTCACAGATGTGGAGAAGGAGGGCATGATGGAAGGCTTTGATTTCACAAAGCTAAATGCCTTGAGGAAAATAACCTCCAATAAGATGACTGCTGCAGGAGGAATAACGAGCATTATGGAAATAAATGAACTTGAGAATTCAGGCATCAATTCCCAGATTGGAATGGCGCTTTACACAGGCAGAATAAACCTTGCTGACGCATTTATTTCCCTTTTGGACTTTGAAAAAAGCAATGGCCTGATTCCAACAATAGTGCAGGAGGCAAAAGGGCAGGTGCTTATGCTTGCATTTTCATCAAGGGACTCTCTCTTAAAGTCATTTTCTTCAGGAAAAGCAGCTTATTACAGCAGGTCACGGGGAAAAGTATGGACAAAGGGAGAGACATCAGGCAACTTCCAGCAGATAACCAGGATAAGTTACGACTGTGATAAAGACTCGCTGCTATTCACAGTAAGGCAGAAAAATGGGGCATGCCACTTAGGAAGATACTCATGCTTTGGGGATGAGAAATTTGAATTTGAGTCTCTGTATGATGCAGTGAACGAGAGAATCATGAATCCTTCCGCGGCATCATACACATCTAAAATAGCTGCGGATGATGAACTTATCAAAGCCAAAATAATGGAAGAAAGCAAAGAAGTTGCCAACTATAAAGACAGGGCTAACCTGATTTGGGAAATTTCAGACCTTATTTATTTCCTGATTGTTTTGATGGCTAAAAAAGATATCACTACTGCTGAAATAAAAAATGAGCTTTGGAGGCGAAGGAAATGATAAGGATGCTCAATTATGAAAATCTGGCTGAAGGCTATTTTCAAAGCGATGCCAATGTGGACATGCAAATAGTCCGGCAAATATTGAAGGATATCAGGGAAAATGGGGATGTTGCGGTAAGGAAATACACTGAACAATTTGACAGGAATGCGCCAGATTCATTTGAAATATCCATGGAAGAAGTCAGGAAAGCCTATTCGGTGGTAAGCACCAAAACAATTGCTTCAATGAGAAAGGCAGCCAGAAACATCAGGGAGTTTTCAAAAAAACAGCTATCCCAGCTCAGGGATTTTGAGATGGCGATGCAGGGAATGATTACAGGCCAAAAAGTCATTCCCCTGGATGCTGTAGGCTGCTATGTTCCGGGTGGAAGATATCCCCTGCCGTCAACCGCCCTGATGACAATCATCCCTGCAAAAATTGCTGGCGTAAAAACAGCAATAGTATGCTCTCCAAATATCCGGCCTGAAACCATTGTTGCAGCTGACCTTGCTGGTGCAGACAGGATTTTCAATATTGGAGGAATCCAGGCAATTGGCTCAATGGCTTACGGTACAGAAACTGTTCCCAAAGTGAACAAGATTGTAGGGCCTGGCAACAAATATGTTGCAGCAGCGAAAAAAGAAGTTTATGGGGAAGTCGGGATTGACTTCATTGCAGGGCCAAGCGAAATACTCATAATTGCTGATGAAACGGGAAATGCCGGGTTCATAGCTGCCGATATGCTTGCACAGGCTGAACACGACTCCAATGCAAGGGCTTTTCTTGTAACTCCTTCAAAAAAACTTGCAGAAAAAGTGAAAGTTGAATTGGAGCAGCAGCTGCCATGCCTTAAAACAAGGGAAGTGGCTGAAAAATCAATAAGCAATAGCTCCATAATCCTTGTTAAGGGCATTTCACAGGCCATTGACGCTGCAAACAGGATAGCCCCTGAGCATTTGGGGCTTCAGGTAAAAAATGAGAAATTCGCCCTGGAACGGCTGAGGAATTATGGCTCCTTGTTCATAGGGGATTATTCAGCAGAGGCATTCGGAGACTATGCAAGCGGAACAAACCACGTGCTGCCCACAAACAGGGCTGCAAAATACACTGGAGGATTGTCTGCGAAAGACTTTGTGAAAATAGTAACTTACCAGAAGATTGATAAAAATGGAGCCAGCAAATTGGCCAGGATTGCAACAGCCCTTGCAGAGGTGGAAGGGCTTGATGCGCACAAAAAAGCCGCTGCAGCAAGGCTGAAACAAAAAGACTTAAATAGTTAAACAGTTTTACATGTCAAACATGACTACAAAAACTATAAGGGGCTTCAAGGAAGGGGACTGGGCTGAAATAAAAGCAATGGCCAGCAGAGAAGGGATACCCATATCAAAACTGATAGTAAAAGCTACAAAGGAGCTGAGGGGAAAAAAAGCGAAGGATGCCTGGGAAAAAATCCTTTCTGTAAAGCCTGACCCTAAGCTGGCAGAAGAAATTGAGAAATCGTCTAAGGAGCTAAGAGCAGGATTCAGGCTAAGGGAATTCAAATGAACTATCTTCTCGACACGAGCGTACTGATTGATTTAAAGAAAGGGAAAGGAGCGATAAAGGAAAGCATAAGGAAGTTCATCAACCTATCGCAAAGCGTGCCCTCCATAACTTTTTTTACTTTCTCGGAATATTACTTCGGAAGCATAAAGGAAGAAAAGCAAGCTGAAGCTATTGATTTTTTAAACCAATTCCAGCAAATCACGATTACTATGCCTGCCGCAAAACTATTTGCAGAATTAGCATACAAATATAAAGCCAAGGGGATAGTTTTTGATACAATTGACTTGCTAAACGCCGCCATAGCAATAGAGGAAAACATGATTTTTATAACCAGCGACAAATTTTTTGAAAAAATAGATGAGCTTAAAAAGATAATAATTAACAGGTAAGGAATTAACCAAAATGACACTCCAAAACGCACCGGGGACAAGGGATTTCCCTGCAGAGCAGGCAATCGCAAGGCAGAGGCTGACCAATGTACTGCGAGGCGTGTTTGAGCTTTATGGGTATAATCCGCTGGAAACTCCAGTCCTTGAGAGATTTGATGTCCTCGCCTCAAAGTACGCTGGCGGGGCAGAAATCCTGAAGGAGACGTTCAAAGTCAATGACCAGGGGAAAAGGCAGCTGTCATTGAGGTATGACCTGACAGTGCCGATGTGCAGGTTCATCGCAATGAACCCGAACATGAAACTGCCCTTCAAGAGATACCAGATAGGCGAGGTGTTCAGGGACGGGCCAATAAAGCTGGGAAGGTACAGGCAGTTCACCCAGTGCGACGTTGATGTTGTTGGAGTGAAGGGCATGAGTGCTGATGCTGAAATAGCCTGCATTGCGCAGTTCGCCTTTGCAGAGCTGGGCCTTCCTGCAACGATAAAGCTGAACAGCAGGAAAGTCCTCAATGGGATTCTTGAAACAGCAGGCGTGAGAAAGGAAAAAATGGAAACAGCAATCCTCAGCATAGACAAGCTGGAGAAGATAGGCCGCAATGGCGTTGAAAAAGAGCTGAATGAAAAGAGAATACCCAAGCAGTCAATAACAAGGATAATGGAGCTGACATCTGCAACAGGCACAAACCAGGCCAGAATAGACCAGCTCAGGTTCAGCCTCAAGTCTGACCAGGGGATAGAGGGCATGAACGAGGTTGAAAGCCTCATCAGCTTCATCCCTGACAGCTCAAACATAGAATTCTCACCATCCCTTGCAAGGGGGCTTGCATATTACACAGGCACAGTGATAGAGGCATTCCTTACTGGCTCTGAGATAAAATCTGCAGTTGCAGCAGGCGGAAGGTATGACAAGATGATAGGAAACTTCCTGGGCACAGGCAAGGAATACCCTGCAGTAGGCGTGTCATTCGGGCTTGACGTGATTCTTGACGCGCTCCAGATTGCAGGGCTCAGGCAGAAAAAGGCAGTGTCTGTTGCCTACATAATCCCGATAAAGGCGTTCAAGGAGGCAAGCAGCATAGCGCAGAAACTCAGGAATGCTGGGATAAAGGCTGGCATAGACCTTATGGAGCGGGGCATAAGCAGGAACCTTGAGTATGCAGCCTCAGCAGGCATTCAATATGCTGTCATTGTTGGGGAGCAGGAGATGAAGCAGGCCAGGGTAAAGCTCAGGAATATGCAGACAGGAGAGGAAAAGCTGGCTACTGTTGAAGAGGCAATAAGCATCCTGGCAAGCCATACGCCAAGCTATCCCAAAAGCAATAAAAATACGGGATGAAACCACACTCTCCAGTTTGTTACACAATCCAACTAGCTCATCCTTGTAAGAACCTCAGGCTTTTCCCTGACCAGAATCGTATGCTCTGCCTGGCTGACAAGGCCGTGCCTTCGCTCAACTAAAGGGGGAAACGACTGGATTGCACCTATGTCTGCAAGGTGCTTCAGCGCATAATTAACCTTAAAAGAGGGAAACTTCCCTGAAAGCCACCTCTTCGTGAACGGCAAGCCCTTATAGCCCTGTATTTCTGCAAAAATAAGCCTTACTGAAGAGTCCCTTACCGGCTTTTTGGAAACCTCCATGAAAACAGTAGGGTTTGAAGACTCGTAAATTGAACCTGAGCCGCTGGTTGCAAATGGCTCAATCGCAATTATCTGCCCGTCAAAAAGCTCCTCTGAATCGCCGTTGTCATAGTTAGGTACAGTAGGGGAGGTATGCACTTTGAACCTTCCAATCCCGTGCCCTGAAAGGTTTATTATTGGAGAAAAGCCGTAGCTGCTTATCGTTTCCCTGATAACCCTGCCAAGCTCACCCAGCACGGTACCCGGCCTTGCAATCCTGATAGCAGCCTCAAGGGCATCCCCTGACGCCTTCACAAGCTCTGAATTGTTTCCTGATAAGTCAATAGTGGCAGCAGTATCGCTGAGAAACCCGTCAACACTGGCGCCAACATCCAGCTTCGCAACCTGGGTATCCAGGACTGTCCTGTCATCTGAGTCAGGGCAGAAGTGGGCGGCAACATCATCCAGCGAAACCTGGCTCGGGAAAGAGGGCTTTGCGCCGAGCTCAATTATCTTCTTGTCAACAGACTCGACTACTTCCAAGACTGTGGAGCCTTTCTTTATCAGCCCAGCCCCGTAGTGAAGGGCTTTGGCTGATATTTTGCCTGCAAGCCTCCATTTATCCAGCTCTTCAACACTATACCTTATATCACTATACCTTATTTGCTCCATACAAAGAAAGGCATTGGCAATCTTTATAAAGATTTATTTTTTCTTGCTGTTTGGAATGTCCCTTGCAACCCGCTCAATTATCACCCTTTCAGGAACAATCCTGAGCAGTGCCGAAGAAGTGTAAAGAACAGCACCGTTCTGTTCACACCTGACCCTGAACGAAACATCCCTTTTTCCAGCAGTTTCTCCTAAAGTTACGAATTCAATAGGCTGATGAGCCTCTGCTCCCCGGATAGGGCCTGGAATGTGGAGTTGAAGCGACAGGTAAACTGGAAAGCCAGGCCCAGCCTCCTTCACAGCATAATGCAATTCTTCTTCCTGAGGACTTTCAGGGCTGCTTAAGGATGAGAGAAGCGCGCTGGATGATTGCGCAAATGAGAAAAGGAACCCTGTTATGTCATTGCCCTCCCTGTCCATAATGCCTGCGAAGGCTTCCAGCTCATCAGGCTCCAGGGCAAAGCACCTCCTTACACCATCAAAGCACGGGGCGCGGTAGCCATTGTCAGTGTAAAGCCTCGTGTAGCGCTGCTCATCCAGCTGAAGCACGTCCTCACCCTTCCTGAATGCAGAAACCCTTGACTCAAGCGTATCTCCCCTTGGGAGCGAGAATCCTGGAACTATCAGCTCGCCTGAATGGAGAGCCCTGAAATAAATATCAGCCCTGTTTGAGTATGCCAGCAGGCGCCCTGCAGCGCTGGCAGCATAGGAGAATGTCAGCATACCCGGAACAATCGCGAGCTTCCCATACCTCTCACGCATTATAGCTCCATCATGGATGTAATTATCGTCATGGGTCACCCTGCAGAACTCAGAGATTGCAGCGTCTGTGAAGGCAATTGGAACAGCCATAACTATTCACCTTTTAGCATATAACCTGCCCAGCTCCCCTATAACAATCCTCTCAAAATCATCAGCCAGCAGCGGAAGGGCATACAACTGCGGGGTTTGGGAGCGGGCTATTGTAATCAGGCCAGGAACTGGAATGCCCTCAAGTAATTTTGAAACGTCCCTGAGCCTCAGCCGTCCCATTTGGGATATGGCGCTGATAAGCGTTAGTGCATAATCATAGCCAGGAGCCTTGTTTCCAGTGAGGGCTGATAGCGCATTATAGTCTTCAACCGACACAAAGGCATCCAGGTCAATGTCCAGAATAAGCTTGCCGCGGAATCCTTTCAGCTCATTCTTCAGCTTCCTGGGTGAGATTGCCGTTGGCTCAGCGCTGTTTGCATCAAATCTGATGCGGCCTTCCCTCAACACTAAACTCGGGGTTCCAACAAATCTATTCCCCCTAAAGCGGCCGTAAGCATCAATCCTGTCATAATCAGGGTTAAAATGGAATGCAGCGCCAACCAGGCCGTAATATATTGCTGCTGGTATAAAACTTGCACAGCCCATCTGCTTTGCGTATTCTGACAAATCACCATCCAGCTGCTCCAGGCCCATCACAGCCACAGCTTCCATATCAGGGTGCTCGTCCACGTGGATGACTGCTGCCTGCTCCCCTCCGCTGAATTCAGCCCAGTATGGAAACACCTCATTGTGAGGGTCAACAACAACAGCATCAATGCCTGCAATTCTTATTTCCCGGGGGGCAGTGTAAATGCCATGCCCGCTTACAATCATGCCTAAGAACTTATTGATATCGTATTCCCTTGATGAGATGGCTTGTAATTTCTGCATAAAACAATCAGATTGCCCTTTTCACAGATTAAGCGTTGCCTTGCCCTTCATCTCTGCATAGCCGCACTTTCCGCAGCTGATGCGGTTCTTGTGCTCTGCAAGGAAAACCCCTGGCCCGCACTTTGGGCAGCTCTTGTTCTTTCTCTTAAGAGAGCCCTTTGCCTCGTAAAGCTTCCACACTTGCATGGCTTTTGTTTTTTTAGCTGCTGCCATAATCAATCACTATTTCTTTGCAGGCTTTGCCTCTTTCGCGGCTTTTGCCTTCTTCGGCTTAAGCCCAAGCCTTCTTAAAACGACAATTGACTCTGTCCTCATCAGCTCCTCAGGAGAGCTGTAAACATGCGCCTCAAACACAGCCTTCCTCTCCCCGAACCCAGTCCTTATGGATGTTACTGCAACACCGCCCTCATCAACCTTTAGCGAGGATGACAGCTTCTGCCTCAGCTCGGCCCTGCTTGGAGTGACTGAATCAAAGCCAACCATGCCCCTTATCTTTGTCCTGGAAAGCAGGGGCTGCTCCTTTTTCTCAGAGATTTTAATTTCCAAAAAACATCACCTTGTCTTGATGGCATACTCGCCGTTGGCAGAGATGCCCATTTTTTTGCCTACAACAGAGTGCTTGCTGTCAATAATATTTATCCTGCCCTGCCACGTGTTGTTGAACTGGTTCCCCTTGCAAACAGGGCATTCAGATTCCTCAACAAAAAGCTTGCAGTTCCTGCAGATTTTCCTTTTCATGGCTACTTTTCACCCTTTCCAGGCTTGGATTCCTTCTTTTCAGCCTGCTGCTCAGGAGCTGCTTTTTCCTCCTCAAGCCACTCCAGCTTGCCAAGGCCTGGCTGCCTCATTGTCAAGCCAAGCTTGGGATTGGTTATGTCCTTGAAGCTAACCGCGATAATCCTCGCCCTGCACCTGTCACCTACCTTAAGCACGTGCTTGCTTTCCTTTCCAACCAGCACCTTGTCCTCGCTGAAGCTGACGAAATCATCCATTGTCTGCGAGATGTGAACCATGCCGTCAATAGGGCCCAGGTTCATGAAAGCCCCGAAATCAGCTATATCCCTTATCCGCCCGTAAACAACCTCCTGAAGCTCTGGCTTGAATGCGTAAAGGTAGAATTCTGTCTCGTAGTAAGGCGCCCCGTCCCCGGGAATAATTACGCCCTCGCCTATGCTGTTTATCTCTGAAACATCAATCACAATCCCAAAATCCTTTGAGATATACCCGTCATATTTCTTCTTTATCTGCCCTGTTATCGCTGATTCCAATGGCAAATTAAAGAACTGCGGCGGGACGCGTATGTGGTCCTTAATCAAAACCTTGGTAAACATAAGTATTCATTCCTCCAGTTTAAGATATTTTTTCTGCCTCAAGACTATGACTCTCGTTTTGAGCTTCGCAAGCCCTGACTTAAGAAGCTTGTCCTGTGTGGCTACAACAACCTTTTCCCTGCAAGCTATTTCAAGGATGATTTTATCTACATTTTTAAAGATTGCGGTTTTTGAATCCAGTATCCTTGCATTTTCGGACTTTACGAGCTGCAGCGCAAGGCTTGCAGCTGCCTTGTCCCTTCCCTTCTGCAAGGCAATAATCCCCCTCAGCTCATCAACAGTCCTGTCAAGAATGCAGATCTCATGGCTGAAATCGCATATCCTCCTGATTTCTGAAAAGATATCAACACCAAACTGACCTGGAATAAGCAGGAAATTAGTGTCCAAAATCACCTTGACAGGCATTTAAATCAGACACTCACGCCCCCTATAAAAAGCTATTGTTTCATGTTATTCGCATAATTCCTGAACTCCAAATGACAATAATTATAAACGCAGGCAAAATAGAACTTCCATGAAAAAAACCAGTTTCAGCATATCCCCCCACGAATTTTTCCAGCTTGCCAAGGCATGGTTCTTTGTATCGCTTGCATTCGGAATCCTGCTCAACAAGGGGATTGCGCTAAGCCCGGGGTTTTTCTTCCTGATGGGCGTTTCTGCGGTGACTGTCGGGCTCGGATTCCTCCTGCACGAGATGGCGCACAAGGTGGTTGCATTGAGATACGGGTGCAGGGCAGAGTTCAGGAGCTTTGACTTCATGCTGGTTCTTGCAGTCCTGATGTCATTCTTCGGCTGGATTCTTGCAGCTCCCGGGGCAGTATTCATCCAGGGCAATGTGAACAGCAGGAAGAACGGCATAATCTCTGCCGTAGGGCCGCTTATGAACATACTCCTCACAATAATCTTTTTCATAGTGCTGCTATTCACAACATCGCAAACAGCAGGCTACATCGCATTCTACGGGATGGAGATAAACGCCTGGCTTGCCCTGTTTAACCTGATACCCATAATGAACCTTGACGGGACAAAGGTGCTGCAGTGGAGCAAGGCTTACTATTTCATACTGCTTGCCTTCTCATTCTTCCTTGTAGCGCTCCCCTACCTTCTGCCCAAATTTTTAAACAATAACTTTTAAATATAACCGCCAAATCCTTCAACCCATGCCAGAATTCAAGCTTGTAATCTCAAACCCGAAGAACGGGTTCAGCGCCCAGCGCGAGGCAAAGGAGAGCGCAGCCAAGGCCTTAATCGGCCTCAAGATAGGCGACAGTGTTGCCGGCGATTCAATAGGCCTGCCCGGATTTGAGTTCCAGGTTACCGGAGGCTCTGACTACTGCGGATTCCCGATGCGAAAAGACATACGCGGCGTGGGAAGGAAAAAGATACTTGCTGTTTCAGGCGTAGGGTTCAGGAGGTTTGAGAAGGGCATAAGGCAGCGAAAGACTGTCTGCGGCAACACCATCCATGAGCGCATTGCCCAGGTCAACCTCAAAATCGTGAAAGAAGGGAAGGAAAACCTCTTTGAGTCTGCTGAAAAGAAAGCCACTGAAAACAAGGCAGCCAAGGAAGCAAAAAGGGCTGAAAAGAAGCCTGCTGATAAAAAGCCAGATGACAAGCCCGCTGAAAAGAAAGCTGAGCCAAAGCCCGCTGAAAAGAAGATTGAGCATCCTGAAAAGAAAGAGCATAAGGCAGCAGAGCAGAAGCCTGCTGAACATCCCGCTGAAAAGAAAGAGCATGCTGCTGAGAATAAAGAAGCAAAGCAAGCTGAAAAGCCGAAGGAAGCTTAAACTGAATTCTCTGTTAATTATCACGAAACCAGATTAGCATTGGAACGCCATCTGCAAGGTGTTAGGTAAAAAGCTGAAAGTAAATCTGAATTTTTGAAATCTTTTATGAATCATTAAGAAAATATGCATGCCCTTCTTTTTACAAACTGAATTGTTTTATCTCCCAAATGATAGCAAGAATTCACAAACAAAAATGCTCTACAATCTTCAGACGATGCCGTGAATAAATTTATAAACACCCATTTTTTCTGCCTTTTATAATGGCAAGGCAAAAGGCTGCAAGGAATGACAAGGTTAAGGAAGACAAAGTTCCGGAGAAGCCCGGGGATTCAAAGGAAGATAAGGCTGTTCACAAGCCTGTTTCAGCGCAGCCTGAGATTAATATCGGGATGGTCGGCCATGTTGACCACGGAAAAACTACCCTTACAGAAGCCCTGACCGGAAAGTGGACTGACACCCACAGCGAGGAAATAAAACGGGGAATCACCATCCGGCTGGGGTATGCTGACTCTGTCTTTTACAGGTGCGGAAAATGCCCGCTGCCTGATGCTTACACTACAAGCGAGTTCTGCCCATTGTGCAGTTCCAAGACACTACCTGTGAGGAAAGTGAGCTTTGTTGACGCTCCAGGCCACGAGAGCCTGATGGCAACCATGCTTTCCGGGGCAAACATCATGGACGGCGCCCTCCTGCTTGTTGCTGCAAATGAGCTGTGCCCCCAGCCGCAGACAAGGGAGCACCTGACCGCGCTCCAGATAATGGGCGTAAGGAATATTGTAATAGTCCAGAACAAGATAGACCTGGTCAGCAGGGAGCAGGCTCTGAAGAACTATGAGGAGATAAGGGAATTCGTGAAAGGCACTCAGTTTGAGAATTCCCCAATAATACCCATCTCTGCCCAGCAGAGGGTAAACATAGACGTGCTCATAAGCGCCATCCAGGAGGCCGTGCCAACCCCTGAGCGAGACTCAGGCAAGCCCCCGCTAATGTATGTCGCAAGGTCATTTGACATAAACAGGCCTGGAACTAACCCTCTTGAGATGGTTGGGGGAGTTATTGGAGGGGCTGTGAAGCAGGGCGTATTAAAGGTTAATGACACTATAGAGATAAGGCCTGGAAGGCGCATTGAAAGGGCTGGCAAGGTCTTCTGGCAGCCAATAATCACTACGATTGTTGGGCTGAAGACTGGCGGGGCAGGCGTTGAATCAGTCGGACCTGGGGGAAGTGTTGGGGTGATGACATTTCTTGACCCAAGCCTTGTGAAGTCTGATGCCCTTACTGGCTCTGTGATAGGCACTTCAGGGCTTCCCCCAGTATGGCACGAGCTGAAGCTGGAGGTGTTCCTGCTTGAGCGGGTGGTAGGGGCGAAAGACAAGCTTGTCGTGGAGCCGATAAAGCTTGGAGAGAGCCTTATGCTTAATGTCAATTCCGCAGCAACAGTAGGAATAGTGACTGAGCTCCAGAAAAACATGGCGTTATGCAAGCTCAAGCTGCCTGTATGCGCAGAGCCCGGCTCAAGAGCGACCATATCAAGGCTGATAGGCACAAGATGGCGGCTAATCGGCTATGGGATGATTAAGTAATAGAGAACTTTGAAAAACTCCCTTTGGTCGTTTTTCAACTGCGGTTTCTCCCATTTCATCTTCTTTCTTTTTTGCTGTTTGAGTTAATCCTTCTTTGTCGCTAGTTCAAAAATCATTTGCGCTGCAAAAAAGAGAGCAGAAAACACAAATCCTACTGCAATGATTTTTGAAATGAGGGTTTTTCAAAACCCCCATATTATACCTGTGCTTGCTGTGACGGCGTGTTCAGGTCAACTGTGCCGTTCACAGGGTTCTTGTACGCGTGCCCTGGCCACTCGTTGAAGTACCTGAAAATGTAAGTGCCATCCCCCTCTATGCTGCCAAAAGTCTTCCACAGATTCTTGAAGCTCTCATAATCCTGCATGTTTGAAAGAAGTATGGTAGGAACTGCCGTGATATTATACTTCTTCACCAGCTCCCTTCCCTCTGCATCAGAAACATCAACAGCCCTGTAGCTCTCCAGCATAACGCCAGAGCCTTTCAACGCAAGAAGATGGTCTGTCACTATGTAGCATTCCCTGCAGCTGCTGTCATTCAGCATTACAAGCCTTGCAAGCCCCTTTACCCTTCCGCTCTCCATGTCAACATACGGGAGGTTAACCTGCCTCAGGACGTATGTCCCGTCGGTTTCAAGGCTTCCAAGCTGGCCCAATGACTGCTGGATGCTCGTATAGTATGAAATATCCTCAGAAAGCAGGATTGTAGGAACTTTTGTAATCTGGTACTTGCCTGTTAAATCCCTTCCCTCTGCGCTGGAGGCATCTACTGTTTTTTCATCAGTTATGCTGATGCCTGACATTTTCATCTGAAGAATCATCGGCCCGAAATCAGTGCACTTGCTGCAGTTGGTTGCATTCAGTAACGTGATAGAGACCCTGCCGACCACCCTTCCCTGTTTCAGGTCGCGGTATGGGGGGCTTGGCTGGCTGAAGACCAGCGCGTCCATCTTCCCTGAAAAGCCCTGCTGGGGCGTCTTGTTTACCTCACCGGTTATAACTACAGCTGGAACAGCATTTAGCTGGTATTTCTGGATTAGCGCCTTTGCCTCATCAGAGTTGTAGTTCAGGGTTTTAAATTCAGTGATGTTGGCATTGGAATTATTCACGCCTGCAACAACAGCATCAATCTGGAAGCAGTCCGTGCATGCGTTGTCCTTGATTACTGCAAGCTGAATCGCTGCGGGCCTTGCTGCCTCTTTTGCGTCTGCAATCTTCTGCGAGATTTCACTGCTGAGGCTGAATATCTGGAACTGGTTGTATGCGAGTATTGCCAGAAGGATAATCATGGCAGCGATTGTCAGCCAGCTTGATGATTTTTTCCTCCTGGCCTCGTGAATTGGCTGCCTGTGCAGGGGGTGAGAAGCCTCTGCTGTCGTATGATGCGAAACTTTCCTGTGCGCTTCATGGTGCTGGTAGGGGTGAACCCTGGGCTTTACTACAGCTTGCTCCTTCAAAGCCGGATTTGGCTGCTCTGAGGGCACTTCAAAATCCATTGTTCCCAGCTCATCTGAGCCAGCACCCTCCTTAGCAGAGTCATCACCCTTATTGACAGGAGGCGATGCTGATGCGTCCTCCTCAATGCTGATATCCCTGATTTTTTTATCCTCATAATCATCCATAATGCTCACCCTATATCCTGCAGCCGCTTAACTGGCTTAATGCCTCTAATGTCTGAACCTGCGGATACATCCTGCCATCTATCTCCCAGGTGGGGGTTGTAGTGATTTTCTTCTCATCGCACAATGCCTTGTTCTCATCGCAAACAACATACTTCAGCCTTGAGAACTGCTCCCCGAACATGTGCATCTGCTTTTGGGTATACTGGCACCAGTTATTGCCGTATATGACAGCTCCCTTGTCCCTCAGGCATTGAGAAAATGACTCCATTGATTTTGCCTGGGCACTGCTGCCGGAATATATGACATATCCAATCCCCCCAAACACCAGGACAGCCCCTATGATTATAGCTATCGTTATAAGCCTTGACTTCTCGGAAACGCTGCGCCTTTCAGCCCTTCGCTCATCTTTCGCCTTCAGCCTCTTAAGCCTCCTCCTCTCAGCACTGCTTATTGAGGCATCATCAGATTGCCCTGAGGAATGATTCGTATTTTCATCTTCCATTTTGCATCAATGATTATAGTTGATTACTGAAGCCTGCGCCGGCATCCTGCACATCTTCATATTCTGCGCACGAATCTGCGCCAGCTCCAGCAAACCTTCCGCACCCTCCCCCTCCTGAAGGCGCTGGCGAGTTCCCGCTATATGTTGCATACCCATTGGTGCCTTGCTTGGACTGGCATCCTGAAACCAGGACTGCTGCCAGCAAGAGCACGGCAATTATCACTGCAAATTTTCTCATTTGTTCTACCCCCAAAAGATTAAAATGCTCAGCAGCCCCCCACCATGGTAGGCAGGTCACTCAGGCCGCTTCCAGCAGTTGCAGCAGCTCCTCCAGTTTTTACCGGGCTGCTTCCGCCAATCTTCACAGCTCCAGCATCAACCTTCGCTTTCAGCGAAGTGAGCTGGTAAGCCTGCACAGCCGATATTGCTATCAGCAGCATAAGGACGATAAACACAATCACATTCTTGTTCATTTTTGCACGCCTCCGTCTTTCTTTAGCTATTATATAAAATTAATGCTCAGCAGCCGCCAACCATTGTAGGCAGGTTAGCATCCCCTACCTTGCTTGTGTCGCCTGACTTCAGCTTCTTAAGCAGATTCGGGTCGTTCAGCACAGCAGGGGTCAGCTCAAGCCCGTTCTCAACAGCAGCAACACCCTTCTCCACCATGTTCTTCGGATAATAAAGCGCCTTCCACTTTGTAAGCTGGACAAGAACCTGCTCATCACTATATTCCTTCGGGTGGTTCTTCACAAGGTATTTTGCAAGCCCCCTGAATGATTGAGCATGGCTGCACCCGCAAAGGTCCCTCCCGTTCTGGTCAGTGACAGCAGGAGCTCCGCAGCAGAACTCGCAGCTAATCCTCGTTGTAATATTTATGAATCTCGCCTTCTCATCTGCTGACAGCTGGGAAACAGGTATCTGCCTGTCAAGCTTTGCAAGGGTGTTAAGGCTGTTTATAGGGTCGTCAAAGCTCACTGAAAGCTCGCTTCCATACTCAGGCGTTCCTGATGGTATCATAGCAGCGATTACGTTCTGCACAACATCCCCGCCGGACTTGACCTTGAATGAGCTCTGGCTTGATGAGCCTGAGCTGCCGCCTAAAAATGGGAATGCTTTTTCCCCAAGAGCGGCTGAAACAGAAATGACCTGCAGCGAGTTGAAAACCACTAATGCTGAAACAAGAATGAGCCCTAAAATCTCCCAGTGTTTCATTGCCATTTTTTTATTTCCCTCAAAACCAATAGGTTTACAATTTTTGTAAAGCTACTTATATTTAAAGTTTTTGTTTCGCCTATTTGTCCTTCCTATACAATCAGCGTTATTGACGGGCCAATCATCCCAGGTATCCCCTTATGAACCCTGCCCGTGCAATGTTCTCTGACAGCAGCTTCAGGTTTTTTCCCTGGAAGTCCTCCAGAATAATGGATGTGACCTTCCTGTGGTTCTCATCTGCCTCAAACTCTGTTATGCGCCTGGCTGCCTCAACAGGCTTTGCTATCTCCTTAGGGAAAATCCTCAGGTTATCCTCATTCAGGAACTTCATTGAATCCTTAAGGTCAGCATCAAAATTAGGATAAATGCCCCTGATGTAATCAACATCCCCCTCGCTTAACGCGTCCAAGCCCAGAATCTCAGGAGGCAGCCCGTAGGAATAAAGCGCAGCGCAAAAAGCTATCGCCCTCGGAAGCTTCATCTCGCCCAGCTGCCTGGAATACCCGAACAGCCCTATGTGCAGCTTCCTCTTCCTTCTTGAAGGGATGAAAGGCGCCATGTCATTGATGAACGGGGCAAGCAGCCTTATCTGGGCCTGGTATGCTGAAACCAGCTTAGTGATAATCTCGCGGCACCTGCCTTCATCAACAGCCACAGGCTCACTCCTCCTTGACTCGTTAAGGAAGCCAACTGCACTTGTCACGTCCTTGATAGGATAATCATACTTGAAAGCTGACTGGATAGTATAAGTCTGTATGCTCGGATAGCCCTGGATGCAGTTCCTTATGTTTGTGGGCTTGAAGTTGCCCCTGAACGGGGCAGAGCCGCAGCCAAGAATAGGCAGAATGTCTGTTGACAGCTTGTCCTGAATCGCATTAAGCCTCTGCAGCGACACCTTCAGCATAAGGACTGTTGCAGCGTTGCCATAATTCAGGGCAGGGTCAGAGCGGGCAAGCCACACCCTCATGTAATCCCCAATCCTCTCATGCCTGAGATAGCCCTCAACAACATCATCCGGGCGAAGGAGGGTATTCATGTCCTCAAGCAGGGGTATAACCCTTAATGACTCTGGCTTGAACGAGCCAATCCACTCAGAAATCGTTACATCACCCTTTATGAGATGGCTTCCCTGCTTCCCAACCACGTGCTGCCTGTAATACTCTGCAACCCTGACCACCTCCCTGTAGTCAGTCACCATTGGAAGCGTAACCTCAAAAATTGGCGGGATGTCATCGCCGTAGAAAAGCCTTGCAGTGTCAAAATTCCTAGGGATTCCCTCAAGGGTCTCCAGCAGAATCTTTGCCTCATTCCTCTCAACAGAGGGGTTAGGAGCCCTCAATGTAAGGAAGATGTCCTTTCCAAGCCGGTGCCTCCTGAAATAAGGCTCATACTTGTTGAGCAGCTTCTTCACAACAAAATTGTCAACCTCCTTCCCCTCGCAATCCCAAAGCTGCTCCCTTGAATGGATATGCGAATAAGCGTAAAAAGCCTCCTTAATCTCATCATCCCCTCCCATCTCAGAATTCTCAGCAAAAAAGGGAGGCGTCACATTATCCGGATGCTGAGTGCTCATGCACCTGGAAACATTCATAAGCCTGCGATACAGGGCTTATTTAAATTATTTATGATATCACTGGGTAATTATTTAGCTTTCTGAAGTGTAGTCTTTACATATGAAGACCATTCAACCCGGGCTACATATCAGGAGCGCCGCTTGGGGTAAACTACAGCGAGCCGGTAACTATGAAGCTGTCATTCAATGGCAGCCTGATAATGGGCAAGGCGTTCAACACGGGCTACGCAGAGCCGGACTGGCAGGTGCAGGCTGAAGACGCGAGATACAGCACAGGCCATGCAGGATACTACACCTATTAACAGCAGGGCAGAATTCTACAATACAAGCACAACACAAATTTATATATGAACTTTACGGTTTCTTACCTAACAGGTATGTAATGGAAGGTTTTATATATAACCTATACCTGCAAAGCAACTATGGCAAAAATAACGCTAACAGTAACAGGCTACAAATGCGAACGCTGCGGGCACCAATGGATACCCAGAACTAAAACAGCAGAAGAACCAACAATATGCCCCAAATGCAAAAGTCCCTATTGGAACAGACTGAGAAGAAAAGTTGAACTACCCCGTGTTTAAATGAATTAATGTATCGTAATAGGTATTAAAGTACCGAAACTATAATTAATGTAACGGTGCTATTAGTAATGTAAAGATATATAAAGTAGTGTATATCATGTGATAAAATGCTAATACCTAATAAGCTTAATACAATCATTCGAATACTATTAGTGAACCATTTCGAAAACAAGCCTAATTTACAGTTTAACAGTTTGGCCAAAAAAGCTCACATATCTGCGGCAATGGCTAAACGACTTCTTATCAGACTGAAAGCTAGCGAATACGTTAATTTCAGCAGAGGAATAAAAGTCGTGAATCCAATAAAACTAATGACAGCTTGGGGCTATACATACTCAGTCAGGGAACTTGAACGAACTGAATTTATTGCAGCTGAAAGACCGCAATATGTCATGATGAAAATAGCAGGTTTGGCGCGAAATAACAGATTAGAGTATGCATTCACTCTTTTTTCAGCCACAGAGCATGTAAGTCCCTACGTTGGCCCTTCTGAAACGTTTTTGTACATTTTAAAAAAAGATGTTAAAGAGTGGCAAGATGCACTTAAAGACATCAATATTTTACCTGCCGAAGGGTCGGGCAATGTAATCTGCTTGTCAGTAGACGAAGATTATTTTGAAGGGATTTGGGAAGCAAGAGATGCAAACGTGGTTTCAATTCCGCAGTTATACGCAGATTTATTTTCATATGGTGGCCGCGGAGAAGAAGCTGCAAAAGAAATCCTAAACAGGTATCACCCACATGTATGACCCCTTAGAAACAGACCTCTCGAAGGACATATTGACAATTTTGATGAAACAATGTAAAGAAGAACGTATTAGAATTGCTGTTATCGGAGGGTGGGCAACATATTTTTTTGTCAATACCACATATCTTGCTGCATTTGGGAAAAATTACATGGAGTCGAGAGACATAGACATTTATTTTGATTCGTCAAAAGAAAGTGAATTAAAGAAAATAATTTCCGATATGGGGTTTGTAAAAGACGGTTATCGGTTCAGATGGGAAAAAATTTACAATTCACAACAAAAAAAATTCGTGACTGAAGAAGAAGCTAAAGATGAACCTGTTTTTAATTTAATCCATATTTTTTTGGATTTGTTCAGTGATAAAGCTACGAGTAATTTGGAATGTTGGCATCTCGAACCTCTTAAACGTATTGAAATCACAGATATAAACGGATTCAATGTTGCAGATATTAATACAATGATAGCATTGAAATGCACAGCTATGTTTTCGAGAGACAAAGCTGATAAGGAAAATAAAGATGCATGCGACTTATATGCTCTATTGGTGTATAGTTCTTCTCTATTCGTTTTTACTCCATTATTGAAAAAAGGAATAGAAAAAATATTGGGTCGCACAGATTTGATTTACTCGATAGCTTCTCGTGTTCTATTGGACAGCGCAAAACAAGGAATAGTCGAACATACTCTCAGATCTACATATCAATTGATGAATCAACTATGAAAAAGGAACCTTTAAATACTGCCTGCATGATATTTGCACCAGAGCTGAAAAAGAGGGGTTTGACACGCTTTTTAGATTAAAAAATGGGTGCTGGATGCTGCTAATGCTCGTTTTATCAGTATCCATTCTCACCAGCAATGCTGCTGCAGACAACGAGCCAAGGCTAAGCGCAACAATCAACGCGCAGCTTAACGAACC
>JACPTE010000033.1:10886-19845 GCA_016192945.1 Candidatus Woesearchaeota archaeon | reverse complement strand
GCTTGATGAATGCAAAAAGCGGAACATCACGGTCTGCAACGTGCCTTTCTACGGCGAGAATACTGTTGCAGAGCATACTTTTGCTTTGATTCTGGCATTGTCCAGAAAAATAATAGAGGGCGCTGAAAGGACAAGGAAAGGGGATTTCAGCCTTGATGGGCTAAGGGGGTTTGACCTGAAGGGAAAAACTATTGGAATTGTAGGGATGGGAAGCATCGGCCAGCATGTGGCAAGAATGGCAAAAGGGTTTGAGATGAATATACTGGCCTTTGACCTGAGAAAGGACAGCAAGCTTGCAAAAAGCCTGGGATTCAGGTATGTTGATTTTGAATATCTTTTAAAGAACAGCAGCATAATAACCCTTCACTGCCCTTACAGCAAGGCAACCCACCACCTGATTAACAAAAGCAACATAGGGAAGATAAAAAAGGGAGGAATCCTGATTAACACGGCAAGGGGAGCCCTGATAGAGACAGAAGCGCTTGTCAATGCCCTGAGCAGGGGAATTATAAGCTCTGCAGGGCTTGATGTGCTTGAGGAGGAATGCGCAATAAAGGAGGAGAAGCAGCTGCTTTCAAAGAGGTTTGCACAGGAATGCGACCTCAGGACTGTTCTTGAGAACCATATCCTGCAGAGGATGGAAAATGTGGTTATAACGCCGCACAATGCCTTCAACAGCACCGAGGCCCTCCTGAGGATTCTTGACACCACAATTGAGAACATCAAGGCATACTCCAGAAAAAAGCCAGTCAATGTGGTTGCGGCTAAATGACTTGTTGTTCAGACATCTAATTACATTTATAAAGAATTGCGTATTGAAATATTCTTATGAGCATTTTACAACTCCCAAAATTTGATGGGATATTAAAAGAAGATAGTGGACAAATTTCCATTGATAATGCTGTCTTTATTCTTGATAGGGAATATGGAATAACACATGCAGATGATGAAAGACCTGTTTTAACTACTGAGGATATTTTAGGATTTTTGGAAACAGGTTGTACTGGAATTCTATTTTATGACCCGGATATCAGATTGGGAAGTCTCACACATTTATATCATAATGATAGATTTTCTGAAACAGTAGAAGAAGTGTTAAGACATATGACCGTATATGGAAGTAGGAGACATAGAGGGCATATTATAAGACCATCAGAAAATCCTAAAATAAGAGACCCGCTTTTAGAAACTCAAAGAAGTTTACTTGAAAGTGGAAAACTAGTAAGTCCATTTGAGTTATTTCCAGAACAAGCTGTTGTATTTGATACCAGAGATGGTCGGTTTAGTAAAAGGCCTTCGGGGTTATATTTTCCATCTATTGAAAGCAGACCATATGGAAATAGAATAATCAGAGAAGGAAATGTAGTGTATACAAATCCTGCACCTATGAGCTGCTGCTATGAACCAAAAAAAATTCCAGAGCCGTCACCTAAATAAAAAATCCGCCAATTCCCAGAAAGTTTTTATAATGTTTTGAACGGCTGCTTGGACATGAGAATAAACTGGATGGCTTTTCTGGCAATGGCCATTATCGCTGTTGCTGCAGGCTTATACAATGCGCATGCTGAAATCACAATCTCACAGGAGCTTCCGCATGAGATGCTGATTGGGAAGGAATATACAGTAAGGACATCTCTCCACAACACAGGCAGCATGAGCGCAGAGAGGATTTCATTCTCAGATTATTATCCTGCTGGTGTTGATGCATATGGGGCTTTGGGCTGCCAGACAGACAGGAACAACATAACCTGGAGCGGAAGGCTTGATGTGAATGAAAAGCACGAGTGCATGTACATTCTAAAAGGGCTTAGGAACTCGTCCATCAGCTTATACACAGCCATATCATATCATAACGGAACTGAAGCATTTTCAGATGAAACAACCACTCCAATAACAGTTCTTCCCTATTCGATCAGGATATCCGCGAGCCATGTGGGGAATACAACAAGCCTGGGAGATGAAATCCCGGTCAACATCACGATAATTGCACTTAAAGACATACAGATTCATTACCTGAACATAAATATCCCTCCAGGCATAAGGATTACAAAAAGCGATAATGCGCTTATAAGGAAGGGCAATCTCCTGGCTTACAAGGGCATGATGAAGGCTGGCGAAGAGATAACATTCCAGCAGAGGCTGTTGCCTGAGATGGCTGGCGAAGAAACCATTCGCGCGGATTCCAGGTTTCAGGTGTCTGAGTTCATTCAGGAAACATCCTTTTCACTTCCATTGAATGTTACCTTTACAGGCCCTAATGTAAGGTACGGCAAAACAAGGTTCAAGAACACAAGTGACGCGCTGCCCATTTTCCTTGAAAATCCTTCCACCAGCGCATTTTATGACGTGAACCTCATCCTCACGGGATTTGCCAATTCAAATTACAGCGTGGACAAGTTAGAGGGGCTCAGCCACAAGGAATACTTGTACAATTTTGATTATCCTGAAGGAAGATATAATATATCTGCAAGGATTACGTACCTGACAGTTTATGGGCAAAAATTTTTTGATTTTGAGAACAACGAAATAATAATAAACGCGTCAGTTGAGCATCTGGAGGCTGTTTACAATAATTCCGGCAACATTTCAGGGAGCGAAAACCCGATAAGAATTGATGTTGACAGGGGTTTTGCCCAGGCAAAAACCCTGCTGCTGGTGTTGGCTGGCTCTATTGCTGTAATTGCCTTTTTCTGGATTATGGCAGCAAGAATGAAGAAGAAGTAAGGGCTGCCCTAATCATCAGTTGCTTCCAGCAGGCTGCAGTCCTCAAGAAAAGCCTCCCTTTTCAGCTCGCTTATTATGAAAAAGGTCTTTTTGTCCTTGATCTTGAATTTCAGCTGCAGGGTGTCCATAAACAGCTCAAGCTCGTTTATGTCCCTGCAAAGAACCTCTGCCAGGAAATCAAACCCGTTGTTTATCCTGTAGAGGGAGTTCACATTATGCTGCTTTCCCAAGTAGTCTGCAAACACCTCTTTTTGGGAGCGCTCAACGCAAAACAGGATATGCGTCTTAACTACATAGCCTATTTTTGAGAAGTCAATAAGGGCAGAATTCTTTTTTATTATGCTGCGGTTAAAAAGCTTCAGCCTGTCATAAATGGTTGAGACAGGTATGCTGGTCTTCCTGCTGATGTCTGTAAGCGACATTCTGCAATCGCCCCTGAGCATTGACAGGATTCTCATATCTTTTTGCTTCATAAAATCACCTCCCGAATGTCTTTCGGAATGAACAAAATTATTTCGTAAAAAGTTATATATTTATTGCTTAAGAATTATATTGTGGTATATAATTATATATTTTAGAAAGATTTATATATTTAATTGGCTCTTGACAGAGCATGAAGCGAAAAGTAATACAGCTGGCTGGCAAAACCCTTGTAGTCTCCCTTCCAAGCAAATGGGCTAAAAAGCTGGGAGTAAGAAAGGGTGATGAAGTGAATGTTGATGATGCTGATAACAGGCTAACTATTTCGGTGGACAAGGAGCTTGGAATTGAAAAAGTTCGTATTAGCCTTGATGCTGCCAGCCCCAGGCTTATGAGGTGGACACTATCAGCACTGCATAAAAGCGGCTATGACGAGATAGAGGCAATATACCCTGACACTGATGCAGCAAAGATACTTCATGAGCTGGTGAAAGACCTGTTCATAGGATTTGCGATAACCGAGCAGTCAGGCAACAGGAGCGTGTTAAGGAGCCTTGCCAGGGAAATGCCTGGCGAATTTGACGTGAGCCTGAGAAGGGCGTTCTTGGTTACCCTTTCAATCGGAGACAGCCTTCTTGAATACATGGAGGCAAAAAAGTTCAAGGAGAGCAGGGAGCTTCTTGCACTTGAAAGCACAAACAACCAGCTCACTAATTTCTGCGAGAGAATCCTGATAAAGAGCGGCTACAAGGAATACAGGAAGACCTGCTTTGCATATGTAGTTGTCTGGAACCTTGAAAAGGTGTGCGACAACTACAAGCACATAATCAACCATATTGCACACAAGGAAAGAATGATAGTGAACGACGAGACAATAAGCTTCCTAGGGCAGTGCAACCTTCTTTTGAGGGCATATTATGAGCTTTATTACAAGTTTGACAGAAAAAGGCTTGATGAGCTTATCGGTATGAGAAAAGAGGCTGAAGAGAAGGGCAGGTCTCTCCTGGGAAGAACAAATATTGATGAGGCGGTTATAGTAAGCTGCCTGCTCCAGCACATAACCCAGATAGCTGACTTCTCAGCCTCATTCATAGCACTAAACACGTAGCGCCCTTTCAGCAAGCATGTCTGCTGTTCTTTCAAGGCCTTCCCGAAACATTTCATAATCAGGCTTAAAGTCAAGATACGACACTGGATAAGCAAATCTTATCTCATCCAAGAGCGCAATTGCCTCTCCAATCTTGCCTGCAGCCAGCTGGTTCATCCGTGGCCTTCCCGGATTCATCCACGCTGAAAAAAGCGGAATTTGCCTGTAAAGCCCCCCATGCCGGACAACTATGCCATCCATCCCGGTATAGCTGAAGAACTCCCCCTCCCTAGCCTTCAGCCCTTGATGCGGGTAATAATACCACAGGTTTGCTGCCTCAGCAGCCTCCCACGTATCTCCCTTCTCTTCAAGGTCAATAGCTGCCATCTTCCCATCACGGCACACCATCATGTTCTCAGGATGGCTGTCAAGATTAACAACCCTTTTTGACATAGGCACGTAATGCTGAATTGGGGCAACACACTCCATAAGAAGGGCCTTTACATTATCCGGAATCCATTCAAGATAGCCCCTTGAAAGGGAGTCCCGGATTTTCCTGTCAACAGGAACAGGGTTTAGCATGTCAGGCTCAGCCCCAAACCTCTTATGCAAAATCCTCCTGAGCTCCCATGCAATGAGCATATCATCAAAACCAGCTGTTCCATCTTTCAATGCCTCAAGCAGAGTCTTTCCATTCAGCTGTTCCATCAGATAGATATCTGCGGTTTCAGGATTTCCAGAACTGCCTGTGTAGCAGACAGTTCCCGCAAATAACGGCTCGTGTGCTGTATATCTGCCATGGCCTGAGACAGCAGCGCGTGCCTCCAGCTCCCTTTCATACTGAATTCTGAGCCTTGACAAGTCGCCAGGCCTGATGACAAAAAACGATTCCAAAGAGGGGTGTTTAATTTTCAGTACAACATTTGAGGGCTCATTTTCCCCTAATGGAGCTGTTCTATACTCCAGAGGGTTGCTGAAAATCATTGAGAGCGCATTTCCAAGATACCTCTGTGCTTCATTTTCCCTGCCCAGCCCATTCAGCGTCCAGTATGAAAGAAGGTTATTCTCCGCAGTATTGTATCTTTCAACCAGCTTGTCGGTGAAGCGCGTTGCATCAGGACTGCCTGAGATAGCACTCAACGAGGTCAAGACAAGATATGAAACAGGATTCGGGTTTGGCCCGATTATTTTCCTGTAATGCTCAACTGCAAGTGATGTAATCGGGTTGTTGAGAAGCCTCATGTTTTCAGACTGTGGAAAAAACAATCCCCTGCTGTTTAGGATTCTTACATGTTGCAAAGCCTCTTTAACCCTGCCCATTTTGAAATATTCCTGCATTAGCATGATTCTTGGAGTTGAAAAAGGAGAGTTTTCTGCAACCCTTTCCATTTCAGTAAAGTAGACTTCAGGATTCTCCTCAACAAATGCCTCCAGCCTAGCGTAGAAGTGTTCAAGAATGGTTGAGATAGTATCCGAATGCAATACTCCTTTGCTGACTTTTAAGCCAAACCAGGTTAATGCTGAAGGAAAAGCAGCACCCAGCAGACCTTGATCCTTGAATAAAATATAGTATCCTCCTGTGAGCATAGACATCAAGGCAGGATGGTCAAAAACAGAGTTCCAAAGCTTGGCAAGTTTTCCTCTCTCAACGTTTTTCAATAAGTGCTCTGAATTCTTCAGGATTTTATCTAAGTCAAACCCCGCCTCTTTTAAGTGATACCTTTCCCTGAGAAAAATATAAGTTCCCGCTCCTGAACAAAATGCTCCGAGTAAAGCAGAAAACAAAAGAAATTTCTCGAGTTCAGAGTGCAAGGCATAGTAAGGGATTCCATAGAAGTTCCTTCCCAAAAATTCCGCGAACTTGTAGAGGGTGATTCCTCCAAACGGAGCTGCCACAAGACTTGCCAGGGAATAATTCTCAGTTGCCTTTTCAAGAAATCCATCAATTGACATTTGAATGCTGATTTTATGACTTTTTTTTGATGCAATGAAAGGGACAGCGCCTGCATAAAGCCCAAATAGTCCTGATGATATCAGAAGAGGCAATCCAACTTCCCTGTGTAGAAGCTGGCTGGAAATATCAAATGCACTCAACAGGTAAAATTCCATTCCCTTATAGAATGCGTATCCTGTAATAGGGGCAATAGCAATCCCTGTCGCGATTGTATGCTTTGATGCAAACTCAACAAGGTCTTCAAGAGAAGACTTAATCCTGTTAGCGCATCTGTTTACAGCTTCTCTTGCCAAATCAGAAATCCCTTCGGGCTTCACAAGAGCATTCAATGATGCATAAATATAAACCTTCCGAAAAAATTATAAACCAAAAATCCTGGTTTGTGGCATGGTGAAAATCGGCAAGGATGGGCTGGGCGTAAGCCAGATTGTAATCCTGCTGATATTTGTATTTGCAGCCATAGTGATTTTGATGATTTATAGCAGGATAAGGGCGGTGATAGTGCCATGATATCCAAGAAGTCCCAGGCAGATGAGAGCGGGCTTCCAAATATCCTGCTGTTCGTTATAGTGGCAATAGTCATAATGGCTGCGTTTTTCGTCTTTCTTCTGCAAACCAAGGAAATCTCAGCCAGCGAGCTATGCCAGACAACTGCCGTAATAAAGGCGAGGACTATCGGATGCGGAGTTGAGATTCCCCTGATAAGGAACCTTAACTGCAAGACAAAGCGCTACCAGGTCAGGTCTGATGGAGTCTATTCATACAATGATGGCAAGTATGTAAAAGATGAGCTTCTTTATGCCGGCTTCAATGAGAATCAGGAAGGGACAATGAAGCAGCTTGTTGCTGATGAGATGCACCAGTGCTGGAAATACCTTGGGAGGGGCCAGCTTGACCCGTTCGGGGATTACGGGGGCGCTTCAAAGTGCGTGAAATGCAGCCAGATTGATTTTGACAGCTCGCTAAGCATGAAATACCCGCATCTTGACGGATTCCAGAGCTTTCTCCAGCAGAACTATGTAGTGGATGAGGACTCGCAGCAGAGGGTCACTTACTGGAGCTATCTTGCAGGGGGGGCTGAAGGAGTGCTTTCCCCAGAGCTGAATACAGAATCCCAGTCTGTCCTTTTTGTCTCGCTAAAGCCTGACAAGGCAAATGACATTCTTACAGCAGCAGGGGAATACGGCGCCATTGAAGCAGCATGCAGGGGCTCGCCCAAGCTTATCCAGTTCCTTCCAGGGCTCACCAAGGCAGGCGGGTATGCATTTGCTGTTGTCTGCAAGGGCAAGATGTGGTTTGGAAGGGCTGTCCTGGGGAACGCAGCCTGCGAAAAGGTAGAGCCAACCATAGTTGCTGTAAGGCTTGTTCCCACTGCAGAGGTCGGCAAGGAATGCGACACGCTGGTCGGTTGAACATGAAATCAAAAAAATCAAGCCTGGCTATCAGATTCCTGATAGCTGCCATTATGGCAATAATCGTTTTGATGGCTGTCCTGAGTCTTATCAGGACTGAGGGGGCTGCCTTCAGCCACCTTATTCCAAGGACTGCCTGCAAGGAGAGCATTGAGCTGAATGCAGCCCTGCACATAAAAACATTTGACCCGCCTTCAAGGATAAGCTGCCCGACCAATTATGTTGAGTTTGGAGGCGGCAAGGTAAGATACCAGTATGGAGAGCTGGACGAGAGCTTTGATTTGCCTGCCAGCCAGAAGGAGAGGGATGATGCCATAAAAAGAAGCATGGCTGATGAGATATACCAGTGCTGGAACCAGTTCGGGGAGGGCAGGAAGGACCTTTTTGGAGGCCCGAAAAAGTATTGCAACGTATGCTCTGTATTCCGCTTTGGCGACCAGGACACTGAGATAAAGGGATTTTACAGCTATCTCATGAGCCACCCTGTCCCTGACGAGGAGCTTGCCGGCAAGGGAGTCACTTATTTTGACTATATTCAAGCCTATTCAAAAAAGGGCAACTATGATTCAAATGTCCTTTTACAGAACAGGAAACTGATTGATGAAACCCCCCTGGACATAAGCAAGAACTATGCAGTTGTCTTTGTTTACGTGAAAAGCGACCAGTTCTGGGAAAACAGCATGGAAGTGCTTAAGAGATACTGGGATAGCGACGGGGGAAAGGTGGCTGTCATAGGCGGCTCAATAGTCCTTGTTGGTGGCGCAGCAATATCGCTTGCAGGAGTTGGAACTACTGCTGTTGGAGGGGCGCTTTTGAGCGCGCTGGGCGTTTTAAAGGTCACAGCATTAACAGAAGGGATTTTTGCAGCAGTCAACGCTTACGGCGGGGCTGATGTCAAAAAAGACTGGTCAGCCTTCACTATCTTCGGGGTTTATGACGAAGACATGCTGAAGGGGCTTGGCTGCCAGGAGATTCCATCAAGCGATAAAAATATATAGATACGGAAAAATAGAAGGGAATTCCATGAACAAAAAAGGAGTTGAGCTGCCGATTAACACGCTCCTTGTTTTCATAATCCTGATAAGCCTGCTCCTGGTCAGCATATTCATAGTGCTTCAATTAAGCCAGGGCGGAAGGGATATACTTACTAAATTACTGGAGAAAATCAAATTTGGAAGATAAAAAAGCAGGGTTTAATCTTGCATCTACAGCACTGGTGGTAATCATACTGGGGCTGATTGCTGTAGGCCTGTACCTGGTAATGACAGGAGCATCATTGACAAAGCTGGCCAGCGACATACAGTTATTTTTGGCCGGGAAGCCGCAGGAAAAGTGCAAGAAGGGAGAATTTTACTGCGAAGG
>JACPTE010000033.1:0-10877 GCA_016192945.1 Candidatus Woesearchaeota archaeon | reverse complement strand
CAGAGTCAAACATAAAATGCATTGAATTCGGAACATCAGGGCAAGAAGGGTCTAATTGCGACCCAAGAAACTACGTTCCTGTCAACTACGAGCCAGGAAGGCAGGACATCTGCAGGGAGGACTGCAAGATTCATATTTGCAAGTCAACAGGAACAGGAAGGGTTGGCAGCAAGTGCCAGGAGTGCCAGGGGATAGGAGACAGCTGCGAGGGCGGTGTGCCATTTATAGGAGGCTCAAAAAGGTGCTGCGCCCAAGAGTTTGTGGAATGCAGGCATCCTACACTGCCTGTCATAGGAGGGATAGGCTTTTTGCAGGGAACATGCGAACTGAAATAAAAGGGAAAAAGGGAGTAAGCCTCACATTTGAGACATTGGTAACTGCTATTCTTGTGCTTATTGTGCTGGGAGTTGTGGCATATTTCTTTGCAGTGAATTTCTTCAACCTGGGCCAGCCGGTTGATAACCCCTGCGAGAACTTCTACCATGGGAAATGCTCCTCTGAATCAACCACCCCAAAAGGGGGAGTATGCAATCCTGTCGGGTGCTCTGATGAGAAGAAGAAATGGTGTTGCCCTGTTGACAAATAAGAAGGCAGCAACAACAGAGGTGCTTCTGACAATACTCAGGATAGTCCTGTTTGCCATGTTCATGGTGTTTATCATCTGGTTCATCGCCACCATTCTCGGGCTTGGGCAGCCAAACGAGAAAAAGGTGTTTGGTGAGCTGATGGATGCGGCTGAAAACCTGAAGGAAAATGAGCCATTTGAAACAAACCTAAACCTGAACGGCTATTACCTATACGGGTTCGGGCAGGAGGGGGAGCTGCTCAAAACAATGAATGGCGACATTGAGAAGCCCGACACGCCTGAATGCAGGACAGGAGCCTGCGCATGCATGTGCAAGGACAAGGCATGCACCAACAATGAAGAGCTTTACTGCAGGAGTGTTTCAGGGATTAAGAAGTACAGGGCTGACTCTGATTTCAATGGAGCCAATCTCGGCCTGAATGCAGACAACGGCTATTTCCTGGCTTTGGACGGGAGCAGGGAGAAGTTACCATGCGTCGTGGTTTCCCGTTTCGGGGATACAATAACATTTTCCCATTGCAGCACAATCAAAAATCCGCCTGAGGAGGACCCAAGAGACGTCCTTGATGAAATTATAAACACAGCAGAGAAATCAAAAGATAACGAGCCTTTCAGGAAGCGATTCAAGCTGGGAAGCTATGGGCTATACGGATTCAGCCTGAATGACAAGACACTCAAGACAAGCAAGGGGGATATCAAGAAGCCATACAGGCCCATATGCAATGTGGCAGCGTGTGTCTGCGTATGCAAGGAAAAAGCCTGCACAGCATTTGAGGACTACTGCAGCGGAATAGTCAGAATACAGGAATACCTTGCAAACTCTGATTTCGGAGGCGCAAATACAGGAAGCCCGAAAGAGGGAATATACTCACTGGCTATTGAAGGCGAATCCCAGCAATCCCCATGCATGGCTTTTGCAGTGAATAAGAAAACAATGACATTCTATGAATGCGGCTCTTGACAAACTATTTAAAGATGCCTGCTGAAATACCGGCTAATGGCAAAAAGAGGTCAATTGGAAATGTTCCAGTTCTCTACAATTTTAGGGCTGGTTGTTGCCGGAATCCTGGCAATAACGATAACCCAACTTACCACTAAAGTTGTCCTAAGCACAGCCATGGAGAGGGAGTATGTTGCTGCGGATGTAGCCATGCTTCTTGACACTATCTATGCAAGCCCAGGGGATTTGGATTATGTTTACTCGCTCCCAGGAAACCTGTACATCTCAGTTGACAAGAACCTTGTGATTGTGGCAGACCCCCAGAGAAATGTGGACTCCAAGTATAATTTTGCAACAAGCAGGAAGTTTCCTATGGGCAAATTCGTGCCAGAAGCCCCCCCAAACGGAATCAGGATATTGAAAAAGGACGGGATTGTCTCACTGAAGCCTATATATAACAATTTCCAGATGGTTGCAATTGATGACTTTGAGGAATTCACAGAGTTCCTGAAAGCCAACAAGGACAGGCATTACAGCTTCAAATGCGCTGAGGAGTTCAGCTTCAGCTTTCCAAAGGGCTATTATGTAGTGGTGGGAAGGGGGAACTCTGTGCTCTTTTACAAGTCTGAAGAAAGCGGGGAGGAAACCCAGCTTTTGAGGGGCAATACGCCTGATTTCAGCCAGCTTGACTCAGCTGCAAGAGGGGATTTTTTCATCTCAACAGGATGGAAGCCAGAGATATCCAACCAGAACGGGTATAACAGCAAGGTTCTCATTGTCAATGAGCCTAAAACAGGAACATGGAGCTGGGCAAGGCAGTCAACCAGCCTGAATGAGCTACCAAGATGCGAAGCAGAGCAATTGGCAAAAAAGGGCAAATAGACGAGCTGCTCATACACGTCCCGATAGTGGTGTATGTGCTGTTCGTGCTGTTTTCGATTTTGTTAGCTGGAGGCCTTTTTATCCATGATAAGATTGATAGCAGAAGGGCAGAATTGACCATAATAGAGAACAGGATAGTTCATGAGGCATCTGTATACGACGCAGCAACTGGAAGAACATATATCGGGGTTATTGACACAAATGCAATAACAGCCAAGGATTTGGACATGTCCATTGACTATAGCTTTGAAAAAAGGCTTGGCGCACAGATAATTGTAGGCAGCAGCGTCCTCTTTTACAACCAGAAGTGGTATGAATTCCTCATCCCCCAGGCAGGGTATATCGTTAGTAAAGTTGAGCAGAAAATCTATGTGATTGAGGATGGGGAAGGCAAGCCTGCAAGAATAAGGGCGGTTACATGAAAAAAGGATTTACTTACGGGACAATTCCGATGGCCACTATTGTTTTCATAATGGTCGCGTCAATTCTGTATGTTTCATTCCTGTTTCCTGACATCAGGAGCATTAAAAACCTTGTTTTTGGAATAAGCAGCAGCGTTGAGAACAATGAGGAGTACACATTCAGAATAAGCCAGATAAGCTTTTTGCGGAGCATTTCATCAGGCTCTGCAGCGACTAAGCCGTTACTGGTCAAGGCTGCATCAAAGGATAAGCCATTCCTTCCAGAGGAGCAGGAGCTTACTGTTTCAGATGCAATAAGGGGCATGTATAAGGCATACAAAGCAGGGGATGACGCTGCATTAAAAAAGTGGGAGTCTGTTCTTCAGGAAGACCAGAAGAAATACTTCTCGGCATTTGACAGCAGCAGATGCATACAGATGGAATACACTGATAGCAAGGGAAACGCCTTCTGGCAGTTCCAGAGGTCAGGCGGATGCTATCCCGCCCCCCCTTCAGCTTACATATCCCCGGACATAAAGACAGAATCAATCATCCCCACTGAGAAGCCTGATGATTTCATCATAGTGACACAGAAGATAGCGAGGAAGTAGCTTATGGAAAGACTGATAAACTCAAAAAAGGGAATGCAGACATCCTTCATAGTTGTAGTTGTACTTGTCCTGGGTCTGTCTTCTTTAGCTTACATCTTTGGAGACCAGTCCTGGAAATTTTCCAAGATATCCCATGGCTTCAGAGTAGGCGAAAGGCAGGTGCAGCTTTTCAACACCTATGCAGAGGGCGAGGAGTTCCTCTTTTATGCGGATGAATCTGCAAAAATCTCAGTAAGAAAGGCTGAGGAAGAGCTCGCTTTAAATGGGGGCAACGGCTATGTTTACAGCCCTCCTGCAAATTCAAACAGGTTCAGCTCCCCATGCAGGTCATATGAAGGATTCCCGCTATGGAAAAACGCGGATAAGGAGTGCTTTCCAAGCAAGGATACAGCGCTAAAAGGATTTGAAAGCACAATTACAAAGGAGCTTAATGAATACTATTCAGCTTACGGGATTAAGGGGCTCCATGTAGGCTACGACTATAAAATAGAGGGCGGAGACCTCATAGGGATTGCTGACAGCCCTGTCCTGTTCAAGAAGAACGTAAATGACCCTCAGGCAGGGAACATGATTGTAAAGGACGCATACAGTTACAGCGTCACGCCCTCTTTCAGGCAGAAAGTTGGCTATTCGCTTGATGACTATAATGTGCTCTCAGAATTTGCGAGAAGCATTGTGGACAAGTGCTCAGGAAGCCAGGATTTCGGCTCATGCGCCGAGTCATTCAATGGAATGGATGCAGGAGGGCTGAGCATAGACATAGGCTGCGGCAGGAAGCAGAATGGAAATATAGTGAAAATCTGCGCCAGAAACAGCATGTTTGAATACAGGTTTGCCCTTTCAGAAGCTGAAATAGAAGGCAGGAGTGAAGTTTATGAAAGCATCAAGCGCTTTGCAGGAGAATACAATGTGCCGCTGGACATAGCGCTTAAGGTTGCCATGCACGAAAGCGGAGGCACCCTGGAGCATTATGCGCCTGACGGGACTGTAAAGCTGGGCGATGGCGGATGCTCAAAGGGGATTATGCAGATAAACACCTGCGCACACCCGAAGTGCGGAGACCCTGCCGCATACAAGTTCGGAAGCAGCGACATATGCGCAGGTGCAGAGTCATGCAATGGAAAAAGCGTGGAAGACATGGACTGCAACATAGAAGCCGCAATGAGGCAGCTTGTTAATGGCTATGCCGAGGGGCTATACAGCCCGAGAGGCAGCTGCATATGCGGAAAATACTCGGGCTGGAACTATGCGCTGAGATATTACAACGGCTGCGCATGCGACAACACTTACGTTGAGGATGTAAACGCCATTGATGTTTCCAGAATACAGGCATCATGACCACAACTTATTTATATTAATCTGGTGGCACCTGAATCATGCTCAGGATTCCTTTTGAAGAGATAGTTGCCAAGATACGGGAGAAGTCAGGGCTTGATGAGCAGGAAATCACCCAGAGGGTTGACAGCAAGGTAAAGCAGCTTTCAGGCCTTGTCAGCAGGGAGGGCGCAGCGCATATTCTGGCAAACGAGCTCGGGATAAGGCTTTTTGAACAGACTTCTGGAAGGCTTCAGATAAAAAACATATTATCAGGGATGAGAGATGTTGAGATTACAGGAAAGGTGATAAGCCTGAGCGAGGTTAAAAGCTTCCAGACCAACGGCAGGGATGGAAAGGTTGCCTCAATCCTACTTGCAGACGAGAGCGGGCAGGTAAGGATAGTCCTGTGGAATGAGCAGGCAAATAATGCCCCAAAGATAAAAGCAGGGGACATAATAAAGATAAAGGGCGGCTATGTACGGCAGCGCAACTCATCCAACGAGGTTCACCTGAACGAGAGGGGAAGGCTGATTCTTAATCCAGAAGGCGAAACAGTGAATGTTGAAATACAGGCATTTCAACCCCCTGAAAAAACCAGGAAGCACCTTTCAGAGCTTCAGGGAACAGAAAGCAGCGTTGAGGTGCTCGCTACAATAGTCCAGGTTTTTGAGCCAAGATACTTTGAGGTTTGCCACTGCGGCAAGCGGGCCAAGCCTTCTGAAGGCGGGGCTACATGCGATTTTCACGGGGCAATAAAGCCAGCATACTCATACGTCCTTAACGCATTCATAGACGACGGAACAGATAACGTAAGAGCAGTCTTCTTCAGGGAGCAGGCACAAAAGCTCATTAACAGGAGCAATGACGAAATCCTGAAATTCAAGGATTCACCGGAGCTTTTTGAGGCAGCCAGAAATGAGGTGCTGGGGGCAAATGTGAGAGTTATAGGAAGGGCAACAAAAAACGAGATGTTTGACAGGACAGAGCTGATAGCCAACAGCGTAGTATTGAATCCCGACCCAGAGCCTGAGATAGCAAGGATGGAGGAGGAGCTAAACAAACTAAGGGAAAATAAAGCGTAAGATGTATTTCTACATTTATTCCATGCTGACATTAGGCGTTGTCTGGCTATGGGTATACTCCAGAAGGGATGACTTAAAGAAATTAATGGTATGGGGGGGTGTTGCATACATAATCCTGATGGTCTCAACATTCTTTGTTTTGTGGCTCGCTTCCCTTTTTATCAATGTTAACCGATTGATTATCCCCTTATATTGGAATCCCCCCACGCTTTTCAACATGGGATGGGTCACCGGCGGGGTTGGAGTAGAAGACATCATGTTCATGTTCTTCTTCGGAAGCTGTTCTGCAGTGATTTATGAGGAATTGCTTAACAAAAAAGTCAAAAAAAAGAGGACGAAGCACCATGCAGTTGCATTAGCTGCTTTTTTGCCCCTGACAGTTCTTTTCTCCATCATTTTTAATTTCAACCCCCTCTACAATTACCTGTTTCCCGCCTTCATATCATCTGCAATCATCCTTTTTCAAAGGCATGACCTGATAAGGCACACGTTGTACGGAGCACTTATTGCTACAGCACTTTATTTTGCATTGTTCCTTTTCTTTAATGCAGTGTTCCCAACAGCAGTTTCTGATTACTGGAGCCTGAAAAACCTTTCAGGAATCATGCTGCTTGGAATTCCAGCTGAAGAGCTGCTTTATGCCTTCTCTCATGGCCTGATGTGGGTTTCCATTTATGAGTATTTCAATGGAAACATGGTTGATAATCGCCTCTAAAACCCCACTGGACAAATGCGCTCGGTTGTGGATAATTAGTTGCAGAAGCTGAATAGACGAATCAAGGAATGCAACTCAAAACCTTTAAAAAGATTATCAAAAACAAATTCAAGGATTTATTGAAGAATTAAAGCTAAATCCTAATACTGGAAAGCCATTAGGTTATCCATTCTTCAGGGAAAAGAAAATGGGCAAATATCGTCTGTATTTCCTGATATACGAAAATGTTGATATTGTTTTATTGGTTACAATTAGCGATAAGAAAGCCCAGAAGGATACAATCAATAATATAAAAAGTCAATTGGATTACTACAAAGAACTTATCAGAAAAAATCTTTAGCGTTCCCTTAATCTGCCTTTAGCTGCATCTTCTAATCCACGCTTAATGCTGAGCAATAGCTCATCTTGTGCAATCGTTTCTAGTCGTTTTAAGTACTCGTACTCTTCTTTTGGAATTGTTATAGTTTCCATACAACAAAATTTAGATGAGGATATATAAATAACTTTCCCTCGTTTTTGCCAAATATATGCTGAGAACATTTTGTGTGGCAAAAAAGTTTAAACAACAGAATTTGTGCTCAAAAACCACCAAGCAGTGTAGCAAAGCAGCATTCCACCGGTCTCTGACCTGTGGTTTTTGACAATCTTTCGCATTGAAGAGCCGCAAAGTCACTGGACACTGGACAGGCGCGGGCAAACTATATAAACCTCCACGGATATTACAGTAATTACTCCGCTTCGGGACATGAACCAAAGCCCTGCCCCGGAGTTGAAACAAGACCCGAAAAGGAAGGAGGCAAAAATGGCAAGAACTGAAGAGAGAGCTGAGTCTGGCAAGAGACTGCCTGAGAAGAAATTCAGGGCAGGCGCTGTTGCCGCGACGATATGGAGAAATGAGTCAGAAAAGGGGAGTTACGCAACAGTCCAGATAGACCGGAGCTACAAGGATGGCGATTCCTGGAAGTCAACCGGTTCTTTGAGGGTTAATGACCTCCCAAAGGCTGTGCTCGTTCTTAGCAAGGCTTACGACTACCTGGTTTCAAGAGGCAGCCAGGAGAGCAGCCAGGAAAGGGATGAGCAGATTCCAATGGAGGAGATAATGTGACTTTAGCCTGGAAATCAGGCTGATTATTTTTATTGGAGGATGATTTGATGGCCAGAAAGAGGGAAGCTACAATGGAACCTGAAAATGAGGAAGATGTTATTACAGAAATGCCTGCAAAAGGCTCTGAACTCACGAGCCTGCCTGGTGTTGGAGCTGCAACTGCCGAGAAGCTCTCAATGTCAGGCTTTGACACCCTGCTCAGCATTGCCGTAGCTACTCCAGGAGAAATAGTTGAGATGGCAGGCGTTACTGAGCTCGCTGCAAGAAAAATCATCCAGTCTGCAAGGGAAAAAATGGAGATGGGATTTGAGAGCGCTGATGAAGTCCTGAAGAAAAGGGAGAACATCCAGAGGATTTATACTGGGAGCAATGCCCTGAACAGGCTGCTGGGCGGAGGATTTGAGAGCGGCGCAATAACAGAATGCTTTGGCGCTTATGGTTCAGGCAAATCGCAGATTGCCCACTCGCTATGCGTTAATGTTCAAAGGGAAAACCCTGATTGCGTGGCTGTTTTCATAGACACTGAGTCAACATTCAGGCCTGAGAGGATAAAGCAGATGGTCCAGCAGGGCATGGAGCCTGACAGGGTTCTGAAGAACATCAAGGTTGCAAGGGCATTTAACTCAGACCACCAGATGCTTCTTGCAGAAAAGGTGGAAGACCTCATTAAAAGGGGGCTTAATGTGAAGCTGCTGGTTGTGGACTCCCTGACAGCACACTTCAGGGCTGAGTTCGTTGGAAGGGGGACTTTGGCAGACAGGCAGCAGAAGCTGAACAAGCACATGCATACACTTATGAGGCTTGCAACAACATACAATCTTTGCGTTTACATTACAAACCAGGTTATGGCAAAGCCTGATGTTTTTTTCGGGGACCCTACTGAGGCCATTGGCGGGCACATAGTCAGCCATAACAGCACTTACAGGATATACCTGAGAAGGGGCAAGAAGGGAAGCAGAGTGGCAAAGATGGTGGACAGCCCTAACCTTCCTGAAGGGGAGGCAGCGTTCTATGTTGAGGAGTCCGGGATACGCGATGTCTGAGAGATTGATTTCCTCACCCGGACTATTCCGTGCTTTTTCAGGATGTGGAGAGTTTTTATGAAATGCTCTGGGCCGTAAGCGCCCCCTTGCTGCCTGTAGCTCTGATATATGGAGTTTATGTCACTTCCTGAATTTTGCTTTATAACTGAAGTTATGATGTTCTTTTCCCTGAGCTGTGCAGAGAGTTCCTCAGAGAATGGTGAAGCCAGCTTATTCCTGAGAATGGAAGTCCTGGCAAGAAGATTATATCCCTCATTATGATGAATCTCCACATCAATGCCTTTTGACTGACCGGGCACTGAATGGGCAGCCTTCAGATAGCCTGAATTCTTGTAAAGGCCATATGCAATGAGCACAGCTCCAAGAACAGCTAATAAAAAGAGTTCTGATGCCCTGAAAATTATGAACAGGAATACAGACAGGATTATGAAAAAGGTGCCGAGACTGACCATGCTGTTCCCTCCAGCCTGTTTTTCCTTTTCATCTTCAATCTTGTCATGAAGATAATAGTAGTATCCCAAGTCAAAGTCAGCCATACAGCGCTAATGGATTCTCCGATATAAAAACATTATTGCCTTTCTACCTTATGCAGTAGTAAATGGAAAGATTTAAATATTAATAAGCCAAACTTTGCTGCTACAGTCTACTGTAGTTCTAGGGATTGTGAATAAAGATGGAAAAAATCGGAGGAAAATATTATGTATGGAGACAGAGGATTTAGGCAAAAAGCTGCGCCTGTGAGGGTTAATGACGAGTTGGAAGTGACTATCGAGGCAGTGGGCAAGAAGGGAGACGGAATAGCCAAGAAGGAGGGTTTTGTTCTTTTCGTGCCTGGTGGGAAAAAGGGAGAAAAACTGAAAGTTAGGATTACAAAAGTCCTTTCAAATGTAGCATTCGCTGAATCTGTAGGCCCTGCGAAGGCAAAAGAATCAGAAGACAGTTCTGAAGAGCCTGATGGAGACGAGTCAGGGGAAGATGACAGCGAAGAGGATGAAGTAGACGAGGAATCTGACGAAGATTCAGATGATTCAGAGGAAGAGACGGAAGACTCTGAAAACTTCGGCGAAGAGGAAAAGCAATAAGATTTTTTTTTGGATGAAATACCCCGCCGCTCGCTGCGGCCGGGTTTTATTTTTCTTCCCTGATTCTCTGGAAGACCTCTTTTACTCCTGTTATTATCGCACCAGTGTCTGCCAGCATTTCATAGAGGGCTCTTCCAGCTAATGGCCTGGGAGCATATTCTGCAGCCATTGCAGGCAGCATTCCTTCAAGCTCCTGCCTTGCCAGTGCATACTTCGGGTTAATTATCCTGTTTGCGGCAACCTTTACTTTCAGCCCCAAGACTGCAGAGAACTCAGCCCAAGCATCCTGGAACCTGTTTCCAGGAAGCGACAGTTCCTCCCAGCAATCCCAAATAAGCTGGTCTATTGAGAGCGCCAATGCAACTTCGTCTATGTAGCTGAAGGGATTCACTGATATCCTTTCAAGAAAGCCGGGATTAGAAAATGCATTACTGGTTACAACGCTCCTGGACACTTCCCTAACTCTTCTCATGTATTGTGCAATCGGCTGATATGAGTGATTACCAAAAGGACTGCAAATTTCAATTGTAATTAAGGGAGCTACAACAACCAGTTCACTCAATTCCCCGCACACCAGCTTCAATAGGTCTTTCTGGGTTGGCCTCTCATAATGGTCCCTATTCTGAGCCCATTTCAGGAAGATATCCTCAAGAGAGGGGCTGTTTGAGTGCCAGTAGCCGCAGGGGGCTGAGATGTTTCTTGAAATTACGCCTGAATCCTCTGTGCCATATGTTAGGCGATATGCGCTATTCGGAAGCACAAATGGGAATTGCCTCGGCAAGTGAATGAAACTGCCCTTGACTTCAACATCATGCTCAGCTGCCAACTCCTGCATCCTCCTGATTAAGCCTTTTCTTGAGTTGACTTTTTCCACACCCATAGAAAGCCGGTTCAGAAACAAGAATATAAATATACACTTAATGTGCAGGCATTGGCAAAAATTTTAATCGGTGCAACTAAACCTTTATAAAGCTGCTTCTTATCCCATCACATATTGCCTAGCCCCCTATGGAGGCGAATGCAGTGGGCGATAAAACCCGAGTCAATGACTTGGGCCCGGTTGCAGCAGCAACTTGGGACTGCAGCTCTGGTTTCTGGGCTGTTAATTGGAGG
>JACPTE010000026.1 GCA_016192945.1 Candidatus Woesearchaeota archaeon | reverse complement strand
GGGCGTATATCCTTGCCTTGCCTTCCAGTAGCGTGTTCATATTTTCCTCACAGCAGATGCTATATCATTGGAAGGGTCTCTGTCTGGTATAATGCTGGTTTACCCTCAGGTTCAAATGCACCATTATTCATCCTTCCATATTGAAGTTCAAATCTAAACCTGTGTAATCCCGGCATATATGTTCTTACAGAAGGTGTGACTTTAACCATATATGCATCAGCATTTTCAGGCACATCATCATGCGGCAGCCTATCCATTCTTCTCAAATCAGTTTCTAATTCCCACCGGATTTCCGGGTCGCTTATATCTATTCCCGTGTCAAGTATTCTTGTTAACATCAGCTCAGATAATGTGGCTGAATTTATAAATCTATTCGCGCCTAAAAATATAGCCGTATTATTTTTATATCCTGCAGGTTCAGCTTTCTTCCATGCGCAGGGTTTTTTTCATTGATGTTGACTTTACAGCGGCTAACTTTGACTATTCTGCCGGGGACAAGGCTGTCTGCAATGGCATTCTTGGGCTTTTTCCGGGAAGGGAGGATGCCTGCAGCCTGTTCATTGGCCTTTTCTCTGCCATGCTGGGCCATCTTTACAGCCGTGAGTCTCCCCTGAGCCTTGAGTTCATGCGCTTTATTGATTCTGCCAGTGTTGTTTCTCCAAAGGGCATGAAGCCTGACCTTATGTATAGCAGGGAGCTTTTCCTTAAGTTTGTTTCTGTAAAGTGCGGCCTGGAGCTTGATGGCAATGATATCATCCGCATTGTTGATGAATACTGGAAGGCTATTGTATCTTCTACGGTAATTTATGATGATGCATTGCGCTTTTTCAGGAAGGCAGATGACAGGTTCATTATTGCTGGCGGCGATGGCAGGCTGAAGTTTGAAAAGGGCGATTTTATTTATGAGCCTGATTATTCAAGGGGCAGGCGCCTTGAACGGACAAGGGCAATAGGGCTTTCAGGATTCTTTGATGATGAAAAGGTGCTTATCGGTGATCCTGTAAGGAAGGGCAGCCCTGAATTCTGGGAAATGTGCATGAAGGCAGCAGGGTTAGCTGATAAGCAGGAGGGGATTGTTGTGGATGATTCCATTTCCATTGTAAGCTCTGCAATGGATTTCGGATTTAAGGGAGTGCTTATGGATAGGAAGGGGATTTATGGGAGTTCAGTTGGGGCTGATGAGGTTATTGCCTCTTTTGATGAGCTTGAGGTTTGAATTTGTGGAGTGGTCTGGGCCATTTGAGAAACCCTTAAAAACAGTATTCTGTTCTCTTTCTGCATGGCAGGCTCTGGGAATATCAGGCAGCCCCTGATTGTTTCAGTGGGGCATGTGGACGCAGGGAAGACATCCCTGCTTGACAGGATTAGGGGCACTGCTGTAAGCGCGAGAGAGGCTGGCGGCATTACTCAGTGCATTGGCTGCAGCTATGTTCCTCTTTCCACTATTAAGGCTATTTGCGGTAATCTGCTTTCTTCCCTTAAGACAGGGTTCAGCATTCCCGGCTTGCTTTTCATTGACACGCCTGGTCACGCTGCTTTTACGAACCTGAGGAAAAGGGGGGGCAATCTTGCTGACATTGCAATTCTTGTTGTTGACATTAATGAGGGGTTTAAGGAGCAGACTTTTGAGGCGATAGACATACTGAAGTCTTTCAAGACGCCTTTTGTTGTGGCAGCCAACAAGGTTGACCTGGTTCCAGGATGGCGTGTCAGCAGGGATTTGCTGTTGAATGGAATTGAAAGCCAGGCAGATGGCGTCAGGGAAAAGCTGGATACAAGGCTTTATGAGATTGTTGGGAAGCTATCTGAGCTGGGGTTCCAGTCAGAGCGCTTTGACAGGGTTGATGACTATTCAAGGCAGGTCGCCATTATCCCCTGCTCTGCAAAGTCCGGGGAGGGGATTCCTGAGCTTCTTATGGTTATTTCAGGCTTGGCACAGAAATTCCTTGAGCAGTCCCTTAAAATCAATGTTTCAGGCTCTGCAAAGGGGACAGTTCTTGAGGTTAAGAAGGATAGGGGACTTGGAACTACTTTGGACGTGATAATTTATGATGGCGTGCTGAAAAAGGGCGACACAATTGTCGTAGGCACGCTTGATGTTCCTGTTGTTACTAAGGTTAAGGCGCTTTTTGAGCCAGCTCCCCTCTCTGAGATGCGTGACAAGGCAAAGTTTATGCCTGTTGATGATGTTGCTGCTGCATCAGGCGTTAAGGTTTCTGCCCTTAATGTTGAGTCTGTTGTTGCCGGAGCTCCGCTTAGGAGCTGTTCTGAGGCTGATGTTGATTTGGTAAAATCAGAAATAATGTCAGATGTGAGTGAGGTGCTTATTGAGACTGACCAGGAGGGTGTTGTTGTGAAGGCTGATACTCTTGGGAGCCTTGAGGCTTTGTTGCGGCTTCTGAGGGAGAGGGGGATTCTTGTGAAGCGCGCCTCTATTGGCGACCTGACAAGGAAGGATTTCCTTTCTGCTGAGGCTAATGTTGAGCGCTCCCCCCTGAATGCGGCTGTTTTGGGTTTTAATGTTTCTGCCGGGGATGTTGTTTCATCAAGGAATGTCAGTGTATTCACAAACCAGGTTATCTACCGCCTTATAGAGGAGTTTGAGGCGTGGCAGGCTGAAGTGAAGAGCAGCCTTGAGTCCAGGCAGCTGGATGTTCTTGTCAGGCCATGCAAGTTCAAGGTCCTTCCGGGCTATGTTTTCAGGCAGAGCAATCCTGCCATTGTTGGCGTTGAGGTTTTGGCTGGCGTATTGCATACAGGCATGCCAATACTGAAGGGTGGAAGGACTATTGGCACTGTAAAGGCGATACAGCTTGAGCAGGAAAACATAACTACAGCTGAGCAGGGGAAGCAGGTGGCTGTGTCAATTGACAGCGTGACTGTTGGAAGGCAGGTTAACGAGGGTGATGAGCTTCTCAGCAGCATTCCAGAGGAAGATTTCCGCAATTTAAAGAAGCTCTCCAGGTATCTTTCAAGGGAGGAGATTGCTGTTTTGAGGGAGATTGCAGAGGTTATGCGGGCTGACAATCCCATGTGGGGGATTTAATTTTTATAGTGAAGCTATTATGTGCAATCTTGTTCCATTCGGGTTTTTCCAAATGCTCAGCCTTAAAATCCTTAATTCAAAGCAGGCAAAAGAGATAGCCTCAATAATATCAGGGCATTGGGGTGCCTGGTTAAGCCGTGATTATGCATTTCTTCTGAATTCAAAGAACAAGATTTCCATTGTGAGCAGGGATATAGGCGCTGTAAATCTTGATATGCTGAGGGTAAACTCAGTCGGGCTTTATTTCGGCGAGCTTTTTGATGGCGAGTTGCGCCTTTCAATTGAGGGCTCTCAGATAATCGGCCCGCTGGCAGCAAAAAATATAGTTGAAATAACAGGTGACGAGATGGGAAGCTGGCTGAGGGGTGATGATTTGCAGAAAATTTGTGAAGATTGCAGTGGCTTTGTTATCCTGAAAAGCAAAGGTGATTTTCTTGGCTGCGGCCGCTACAGCAGAGGCATTATAAAGAATTTTGTCCCAAAGACCAGGCGGATTAGGAACAGCAGTTGAGCCTCTGCGCATTTTGAATTTCCCTGTATCAATTGTTTGGCGATAGTATTGTCCTTATTATCTCTACCCTTGCCGCGCTTGTTGCGCCTGTGGCGACAATGTAGTCCACCATTGCTGCCTGCACTGCTTTTTTCAGGTCATGGTGCTGTCCTGATTCCCGTTGTTCAGCGTTGTCCATGAAGTTGCTTTTTATCTGCAGCTCAAATGGTATTGGCATTCCCCTGCAAGCTACATGGGTTGATGCTATCGTCACGTGAATAGCCCTGTATCCGCTTGGCTTAGGCTTGTTTACATAGTCATCCACACGCTCAGGGTCAATGTAGAATCCCTTTGAGTCAAATGGGGAGCTCGCATCAACCTTTACCAGTTTGCCTGTTTGAGGCTCTATTATCCTCTCTCCGGAGTTTATGCCTGCTATGTGCTTGAATACCATTACTGCCCTGGTTTGCCCCACTGATTCTCCTGGCGGGAGCGTGTAGCCTGTTCTTAAGTCGTATGATATTGCATCTCCGTGCACTATCGCCCTCATGGCTACAAAGTCTTCAAGGTGGGGGGTTTCAAAAGGCTTTGGTTTTCCTGTTCTTTTGTCTTTTGGAATGGGAGGGAGCCCTTTTCCAGCCAGGTATTCATTAAGGGAGCCATCCCGTATTCCCCTGTTTATGTCAGGAACATGCTTTTTTAATATGTATTTGTCTGCAAACGAGTCTCCCTTCATCCTTGTCACCACAACGATAAAGGGGTTTCTTATGTAATGTGCTGCAAGCTCGTCTACTGAGTCTATGAATGCTCTTCTAATCTTGTCGTACGTTTCGGGTGTTAATAGCTTTAGCTGGTTTGCATCAGCCCTTGTTAGATGGGCCATGTTGTTCATTATGTCTGCTGTATTTACTGTGTAGAATCTTGTCTGTTCCAGCGCGTGGTATATTGAATCAAAAGTCCTGCCCACTCCCAGGGCAAGTTCAATGTCCCTTCTTAGATGCCTGATTGTGGCATGCCTGTGCATCCTTAGCCTTTCAGGGAAGAATTTCATTGCCAGCTCTGCTATTATTGCGTCTTCTATCCCTGTGGGGTTTTCCTGCCTGGGCACTGCCCTGTATATTTTCGTTGTAGGCACGAGTGTTGCAGCTTTATTGCAGTGGTTTGAGCTGCAGAGTATTCTCCCTTCAGCTATTCTTTCTGCGTGGTGGGAGTATGTGAAGTCGCTGTGCCTGAACTTGTGGCGTTTCAGGAATTCATCTATTGTGGGGTATTGCCTGGCTTTGCGCTCGCTTACGCTTAGTTTTCCTACAGTAACTGGTGTTTCGTGGGCATAACAAATAGCGTCTATTCCCAATTCGTGCCTTACTTCAGCATCTTCTTCCTGTATGAATGGGTTTATCAGGAACCAGGCTATTTGCCTGACCAGCTCTTCACCAGCCTCTCGGTAGTCTTTCACGAATTCTGTGGCTTCTTTGACGCAAGGCCATGCCAGTATTTGCTGTCTGTTTCGCCTCACAGATTCCTCTGATGGATATGCATTTTCAGTCTTTCTGATTGCGGTTGGCAGCGCTCCTTGAACCAGCTCGTCCAGTGCTGTGCGCACAGCAGAATTAGTTCTTCTCATTTTACCAAGTTGTTTAAACAATTTATAGTATTTATATTTTATATAATTCCTGGTGTTATTTAAATCTTGTTATTTCTTCTATGCTTATGGTTGCCAGCCCTCCCTTCCTAAGGGCTTCTATCAGCGCTCTTTTAATGTCGCTTGATGCCTTGTCAGAATTTGTTGCAAATGTCCTTTCGCTCCTGAACTCGCCCTTCCTTATAACAAGCTCATTGTCGCTGCTGAAGTCAGGGTTTGGTGAAGCTGTGATTTCCTCGCTTGCGCCTCCTGCGAGTATTCTTATTTTTATTGTCCTGAATCCCAGAAACCTCTTCAGCTTGTCAATCTTGAAACCGGCATTCACGCCTATTATGCAGTCTCCTTTTTTTGTAAGCTCGCTGTCCTTCGTGAGTTCAATGGTAGTCCTGTGCCTTGCTGTTATGTTAGGGTGGCCATAAGCTGAGAATTCGTATTTCATTCTTGTTAGCGGGCTACTTCACTATGTCTTCTATGGGCTTCTTTTCCTGCTGCTTTTTGGCTTCCTTCTCAAGGTCAACCCCGAGCTTCTTCAGCTCTGCCAGGTGGAGCTGCATGAGCTGCTCAACTATAGCCAGCATTCGTGTGAGCTCTTGCCTTTCCTTTGCGAGCGTTGTAAGCGAACCCTTGTGGAATCCTACCTGTTCACTGCTGTTTTCCCTGTCCCTTTTTGCGGCTGTCATATTTTAGCAGCTCTTGCCGTGAATATTTAAATATTTGCTTATATTCGCCCTTGCTGTGGAAGAAATATACATTTCTGATGGAAGGCTGATAGAACAGGGATTATGGAAGGCAAAGATAGGCGATTTGAGGGTTAAGGCTGATAAAGAGGGGCTGATTGGCAGCAGGGAAGGGGCTGTTGGAATAATCGCAGGCAGCTTTCTTGACGCTGTCAGGAAGAGGGTTCCTGAGGCAAAGTTCGGGGTTATGTTTTCCGGGGGGGTTGACAGTTCGCTTATCGCTTTTTTATGCAGGAAATTAGGCTGCAGGTTTACCTGCTATACTGCTGGTTTCAGGGATTCAGGGGATGTTGCAGCCTCAAAAATCGCTGCCGAATCCATCGGCCTGAGCCACAGGCTGAAGATTTTTTCCCTTGAGGAGGTTGAACAGGTAATCCGTGATGTATTGCCTGTCTTGAAGTATCGCGATTTCATCAATGTCAGCGTTGCATCTGTTGTCCAGGCAACTGTTTCCATGGCTAAAAATGATGGGGTTTCCTGCCTTTTTTCAGGGCTTGGGAGCGAGGAGATTTTCGCAGGCTACAGGAGGCATGAGCTTGCTGGAGATGTGAATGCTGAGTGCTGGAGTGGGCTAGAAAGCATGTGGGCAAGAGATCTTTCCAGGGACTGCTGTCTGGCTGAAAAAAACAAAGTGGATTTCCTCACGCCTTTCCTGGATGAGAATCTTATTGTCTCTGCCATGAGGGTGCCTGGCGAATACAAGATTCTTAATGGAGAAAAAAAGCTCATTTTAAGGGAGTCTGCATTGTCTCTCGGGCTTCAGAGGGATGTTGCTTTCCGCAGGAAGGTGGCAGCCCAGTATGGCTCAGGGTTTGATGCTGCGATTCAGGAATTGGCAAGGCAATGCGGCTTCAGGTCTAAGGCTGCTTTTGTTCAGGGGCTGCTGGCTTCTGATGCCTAGCGTAAGCCGCATGGCAATTCATCATACCTTGTCATACTTTACAAAGAATTAAGAATAATGCCAGTTGCACTGGCTTCTTATTCAGGTGAAGGAGGCTGGTATTGCATGATTATCGGGACTGTCAGGGAAATAAAGAAGGGTGAGAACAGGGTAGGATTAACGCCTGCAGGGGCAGGCATGCTTGTAAGGGATGGGCATTCTGTGCTTGTTGAAAGCAAGGCAGGGCAGGGTTCAGGGTTTCCTGACCAGGAATACGCGAGCCAGGGTGCAAAGGTAATGGCTGAGCCAAAAGACATTTGGCAGGCTGCTGATATGATTGTGAAGGTAAAAGAGCCTCTTGAGCAGGAATACGGGTTCCTGAGGCAAGGGCTTATACTCTTTACTTACCTCCATCTCGCAGCAGAGGAAAGGCTGACAAGGGTCCTTGTTGAAAAGGGCGTTATAGGCGTTGCTTATGAAACAGTAGAGCTTGACGACCTGAGCAAGCCGCTTCTGAGCCCTATGAGCGAGGTTGCAGGCAGGATGGCAGTCCAGATAGGGATGCATTACCTTGAAAGGACAAACGGCGGCTCTGGAAAGCTGCTTTCAGGTATTCCTGGGGTGTTGCCTGGGACAGTCACAATAATAGGAAGCGGTATGGCAGGGACAAATGCAGCGAGGTTGTCGCATGCATTGGGGGCCAAGACTTATGTTATTGGAGTAAGGCAGAGCGAGCTGCGGAAAATAGACGACATGTTCAAGGGGCAGGTGATAACCCTGGCTTCAAATCCTGCGAACATTGAGCAGTCAGTGGCTCAAAGCGACATAGTCATAGGTACAGTGGCAGTTACAGGTGCTGCTGCTCCAAGGCTGGTGTCAAGGGAATTGGTAAGGAAAATGAAGCCCGGCTCGGTGATAGTTGATGTTAGCATTGACCAGGGGGGATGCTTTGAGACATCAAGGCCGACATCGCATGCAGAGCCGACTTATGTTGAAGAGGGCGTAACGCATTACTGCGTTACAAACATGCCCGGGGCAGTCCCGAACACATCAACAGCAGCCCTGACAAACGCCACCCTGCCTTACATGATTAGGATTGCCAGCCTTGGACTAAGCGAGGCTGCCAGAAGGGACAAGGCCCTTGCAAAGGGAATAAACACTTACAATGGAAGGTTAACGAATGAAGCTGTTGCAAGGCATTTCAAGCTGAAATACGAGCCGTTGCAGCTTTAAGAAGAATTAAACAAAAAAAGAAGAAAAACTTATTTCTTTTTCTTATGCTTGGCGCACATTGTGCACATTCTCATCACCTCAACAGAATGTCTGGAATGGAAGTTTAAATATTTTGCGTTGACAACATTTAAAAAATTCCAGTTATTACCATGAAGGATGAAAAGGACTGAGAGGGACGCAATAGGGGAGCTGGATGTTGATTCTGATGCCTATTACGGCATATTTACTGAGCGGGCCAGGAGGAATTTCCAGATTTCAGGGATAAAAGCCAGGCCTGCCTTCATCAGGGCGCTGGCGATTATAAAAAAATCTGCAGCCAGAGCCAACATGCAGCTTGGCCTGCTGGACAGGGGCATGGCAGCAGCAATAATGGAGTCCGCTGATGAGATAATAGGCGGCAGGCACTCCGGGCAGTTTCCCCTTGATGTGTTCCAGGCAGGTGCTGGGACGCCGTTCAACATGAACATGAATGAGGTGATGGCAAACCTCGCCATAGAGAAGCTTGGGGGGAAAAAAGGGCAATACGGGATTGTCCACCCGAACAACCATGTCAATATGGCGCAAAGCTCCAATGATGTGATTCCTACGGCAGCGAGGCTGGCTGTGCTTTTTGAGATTGACGCGCTTATCGCTGAGTTGAGGCTGCTGGAGAAGGAATTTGGCGCAAAGGCAGAGCAGCACAAGAGAACGCTTAAGGTGGGAAGGACTCATCTTCAGGATGCTGTGCCCATGACATTCGGGCAGGTGTTCTCAAGCTATTCGTCGTCAATAGGCAAATGCACAGGCAGGTTACAGCAGGCGAAAGGGGAGCTGCAGGAGCTGGGTATTGGGGGAACAGCTGTAGGCACCGGGATAAACACGCACCCTAAGTTCAAAAGCCTGATTATTGGTGAGCTGAAGAAGGAAACAGGGCTTGACCTGAGGATTGCCCAAGACACAATAGAGACCACATGGAGCCATTCTGCATTCCTGAACTTCTCCAGCAGCCTGAGGACGCTTTCAGCAGAGCTGATAAAGATTTGCGACGACCTGATGCTGCTTAATTCAGGTCCAAAGGCAGGAATCGGGGAGCTGACGCTGCCTGAGGTGGAGCCAGGCTCATCAATAATGCCTGGCAAGGTAAACCCGTCAATCACAGAATGCCTGAAGATGATATGCTTCCAGGTAATAGGGAATGACCTGGCAATAATGGAGTCCTCAAAGGCAGGAAACCTTGAGCTGAATGTAAACACACCATTAATAATGCATGACCTGCTCTGGTCAATAGGGATGCTGGCAAACGGCGCAAGAATGCTGAGGGAATGCTGCATAGAGGGGATTGCTGTAAACAAGGAGAGGGCAGAAAGCCTGCTGGAGAGCAGCCTTGTCCTGGGGACAGCACTAAACCCTTATTTTGGATATGAGATAGTTGCTGAGATTGTGAAAATATCCCTGCAGCAAAACAAGCCGCTAAGGGAAGTGATAGTTGAAAACAGGCTGGTATCAGATAATGACCTTGGCAGGATTCTTGATTCAAGGCAGATGGTAAGCCCAAATGAATCAGACAGGGAGCTTGCTGCGAGGATAAAGAGCAGCGAAAGCCTGCAAAGGTTCAGGGAACTTGTTATGCAAACCCGCAATAAAGTTTAAATATGCGATGAACAGGTTAAAAATTATGGCACTCAGGAAACCTGAAAGTGTGGAGGAATGCATCTACTTTACCCAGCGTTCTCTAGGCGACCAGCAGCAGGGCTATGCAATGGCATGGGTATTCAGGCAGAAGTGCGAGAAATGCAAAAATGCGCTCATGGGAAAGCCGAAGGACAAAAAGACAGGCAAAGTGCTTATAAGGGCAAAAGAATATGCGTGCGAGTCATGCGGCAACACTGTTGAAAAAAAGGAATATGAAGAAGGCCTGGCAGCATGCGTAGAATACACATGCCCGGCGTGCAGGAATCAGGGCGAAAAGGAGATTCCTTTCAAGCGCAGGAAGATTGAAGGGATAGACACATTGAGGTTCCAGTGCGACAAGTGCAAGGCAGGCATAGACATTACTAAGAAGATGAAAGTCAGGAAATCCAATGATTATATTTAAATAATCAGCTTAATCTCAACATTATATGCCCGGCAGAAAGGATAAGGGGAATGCTGATGGAAAAGATGCAAATGCAGGGAAGGTTCTTATAACTGCGGCTCTGCCGTATGCAAACGGCCCCATACACCTGGGCCACCTTGTAGAATACATACAGGCAGACATATATGTAAGGTTCCTGAGGCTGAGCGGGCATCAAGTGCTGTTCGTATGCGCTGACGACACTCACGGGACACCTATAGAAATAAATGCATCAAAGCAGGGGATAAAGCCGGAACAGCTGATTGAGAAATAC
>JACPTE010000022.1 GCA_016192945.1 Candidatus Woesearchaeota archaeon | reverse complement strand
CCGGGCTGGTTTCGGTGCGTATAAATATTTTATGCAATAGAGGGTTTTGAAAAAGAAGCAAGATGAAATAGGAGGAATCCAGTTGAAAAACGTCCAAAGGAAGTTTTTCAAGTTATCAATACCTATTTATAGGGAATTCATACCCCTTGATGCATGGATTATTCAAGGCAGGTGCTTCTCAGGCAGATTGGAAAGGCAGGCCAGGAGAGGCTTGGCGTTTGCTCTGTTGCAGTTGTAGGGGTTGGCGCAATAGGATGCCTTTCATCAGAGCTTCTTGTCAGGGCAGGGATAGGAAAGCTTGTTTTAATAGACCGTGATGTTGTTGAGGATTCAAATTTGCAGCGGCAAATCCTGTATTCCGCTGGGGACGTGGGAAAGGCCAAGGCTGCTGCTGCGAGGGAATCCCTGCTGGGAATAAGGCCTGAAGCTGCAATAACAGCGCTCATATCTGATTTGGATTATTCCAGCATTGGAATGGTTAAGTCAGATATTATTCTGGATTGCACTGATAACCTTGAGGCGAGGTTCCTGATTAACGATTTCTGCAGGAAAAACTCTGTCCCGTGGGTTCATTCAGCTGCAATAATGGCATCAGGGGCTGTCTTTTCTGTTCTTCCTGGCAGTTCCAATGCGTGCTTCAGGTGCGTTGTCCAGGATGCCCCGCATCCTGATACTTGCGATGCGGTCGGGGTTCTCAACACTGTGGCCGCTTCAGTCTCGGCATTCCAGGTTACTGAGGCGTTCAAGATTATCCTTGGAAATCATCCAGGCAATTATATGCTTCGGCTTAATATGTGGGATAACGATTTCAGCAGGATATCTGTAAGGAAGAATCCTTCCTGCCTTGTTTGCAGGGGGCATTATGATTATCTTAGTGGAAAGAAGGGTTCAAGGGCCGTGAGGCTTTGCGGGAATGGCAGCTACCAGATTAGGGGCGCTCCTGTTGACCTGGGGGTTCTTGAAAAGCGGCTGAAAAGGGCATCTTCTGTAAGGAATCTCGGGTATTGCCTCAGCCTTCCAGGGGTTTCTGTTTTTTCTGACGGCAGGGCTCTGGTTAAGGCAGGGAGCGAGTCTGAAGCCCGCTCAAGGTATTCAAGGATTTTTGGCTAGTCGGATTTCTCATCTTTTTTCCTTTTCATTATTGAATTCAGGAATGTCTCAACGTTTGTCTTCTTTGGTGCCTTGTATTTTGGCTCAAAAAGGTGGATTATGTCTATCAGGAGGATTGCTGATATGAAGATTATGAATGCTGCTGTCAGGCTTGCAATGCCTATTGTTATGCTGGAATATATGAAGGCTATCGCCAGGTAGGAGGACAGGTTTACTGCGAGGGGTGATGACATTATGAATGCAAAGCTCTTTGGGAGCAGGTGGAAGAAATTAATCAGTATCATTATTAGCCCGATTGCCAGTATGGCTATCGCAATAATGGCATATGCTGATATTGGAGGCAGTGCCTTCAGAGTTATCGTAGAAAAGAATCTTTCCCCGTAAATTCTTCTGAGCAGGTCCAGCCCTACAAAGACCAGCAGCAGGCTGTTTCCAAGCGCAGTGTTCCATCCTAATTCCTCATCCCTGTATCTTCCGAAATAGAATTCAAGGAACAGGAGTGTTATCAATAATGGGATGGCAATCCATACCATCTCCGGATGGTTTATCGGGGCAAAAAGTATTTCCTTTATCCTTTCTGCGACAGTTGGTGCGAAGATGTTGCTGAAATAAGCTCCGCCGGCATACGTCTCGTTTATTGGCATAAGGGACTCTTTAGAATTTGTTTATTTAAAACTTTGCACTCAATTCCCGAATTAAGAATTTCCCATCAGGATTTGACTGGAGGTTTTTGACAACCCTTAAATACTACTTTTGTTCTTTTTTGGGCTGATGCTTAAAGAATCTGAGTATGAGTCCATAAGGTCTGAGCTGGTTTCAAAAAATCCCTTGTTCCTTATGCATGACGACCCGGATGGATTGTCATCTTTCCTCCTGCTTTACAGGCATTGCAGGAAGGGAAACGGCGTCCTTGTAAAAACAAACCCGCTTGTTGACTCAAAATACCTTGGGAAGGTTGATGAATATTCCCCTGACAAGGTTTTCATAGTTGACATAGCTGTTGTTGAGCAGGAATTCATTGACAGGTCAGGCGTTCCTGTGATATGGATTGACCACCACGAGCCATTGAAGCGCAGCAATGTCCTTTACTTTAACCCGAGGATTCACAGAAAGGATGCGTATTATCCTGCAACTTATCTCTGCTACAAGGCTGTCAGGCAGGACTTGTGGATTGCAATGGTTGGCTGTGTTGGCGACTGGTTTCTTCCTGAATTTTCAGGGGAATTCTCATCCAAATACCCTGACCTTCTGGATGAAAAAATCTCAAACGCAGATGATGCGATGTTCATGTCAAAGCTCGGGACGCTTGTAAGGGTTTTTTCCTTTGTGCTTAAGGGCAGGACATCTGACGCAATGAAGTGCGTGAAAATCCTCACAAGGGTTAAGAGCCCTTATGATATCCTCAACCAGGAGACTGCTGGCGGAAGGTTCCTGTTCAGGCGCTACGAGAAGTTCAATTCCCAGTACCAGGGGCTTTTGGCAGATGCATCTTCTAAAATAGGCAAAGGCATGTTTTTTTCATTCATCTATGATTCCCAGACGAGCTTCTCCAGCGATTTGGCAAATGAGCTGCTTTACATGCATCCGGACAAGTTCATAATAATCGGACGGGAAAAATATGGGGAGATTAAGATGAGCCTCAGGTCAAGGAGGACTACAGTTCTGCCAAAGCTCAAAAATGCGCTTGTAGGGATTGACGGGTATGGAGGGGGCCACGAGTATGCCTGCGGAGCATCTGTCAGGAAAAGCGATTTTGAAAGGTTTGCTGAGAACTTAAGAAGGCAGCTTTAGTTTCCCTTTTTCTTCTGCTCGCCGTAATATTGTTCCACCATCTTTAGCGTGCTTGCATCATCCGCTCTCCTGTCATCCCTGAGCCTGATTACCCTGGGGAACCTGAGCGCGTAGCCTGATTCGTATGTTGGGCTTTTCTGTATTTCCTCATAACCAACCTCAATTACCACCTTCGGCTTCACAAAGGCGGTTTTCCCTTCCTCCCGGATTATCAGCGGCTTCAGCAGGCTTGTCATCTCCTCAAAGCTCAATCCCTCCTCAGGCTTCTCTTTAAGGCCTGTTGATGCCTTTCCAAGCTCAAGCATGTCCCTTCCATTCCTGCATGCGATTGTGTAGCTGCTGAGCCATTTGCTTCTCTTCCCCTCGCCCCATTCTGCCTTCACTATCACCAGGTCAAGGTTTTCCATTGTTTTTTTGTACTTGAGCATATAGCCTACCCTTGCTCCTGGCTTGTATGGGGCGTTTAGGTTCTTGAACATAAGCCCTTCGTTACCATTTTCCTTTGACTCCCCGAAGAACCTTTCAATTTCCTGCTGGCTGTCTGTCACGAGGTTTTTTACAGGCAGTATCTTCCTCTCAGCAGGCCTTATTATTTTTTCAAGCAGCTCCCGCCTTTTTTTGAAGGGCTCTGAAATAAGGCTCCTGCTGCCGTATGCTATCACGTCAAACACGTTCACTTCTACCGGGTAATCTTCAGCCATCTTTTCTATTCCGTACTTCCTTTTTATCCTCTGTGAGATGCTCTGGAATGGCATGTATTTTTTTGTGGCCTTCTCGTAGCCTGCGGCCTCTGCATCAAGGATGAAATTGTCGCCTTTCACGTGCTTGTTTACATATTCAGTTATTTCAGGAAATTGCCTTGTCACGTTTTCAAGCCGTCTTGTGAATATCTTTATTTCACTGCCTTTTTTGTGGATTTGCACCCTGAAGCCATCTAATTTAAATTCCGCCTCAAGTGGTTTTCCTGCCTTTTCAAAACCCTCCTGTATTGTATCTGCTTTCATTGCCAGCATGACTTTTATTGGAACCCCTATTTTCTGTCGTATGCCTGCTGTACAGAATCGGCGAACGAGTTGTAGATGTCTCTTGCGGTTTTCTCGTCTTCAGCTCTTATGGCATCGTATCCCCTGGTGTTCCTGGCATCTTCAGGGCTTTTTGCGTTCAGCACCCTTTTTGCAGGCTCATTGTCCTGCTCTTTGAAAAGCCCCATTACCCTTGGGAAGAATGCCCAGACAATCGCATCCCTCATAACTCCTGAGCCTACGCCCACTCTCATGGTTTGGAGTATTGTCCTGACAATGTAGCAGGCCTCCCTTGGGCTTGCTGATGTGAGCAGCTCTGCTATCAGCAGGGTTTTCCTGTCCACGCTTCCTTTTCCTGTTATTTCCGAAAGTTTTCTCAGGTTGTTGAACACCTTCAGCACAGTCAGCTCCTCATTCTTCAGGGTCACCTGCCTTTTCCTTGCGATGAGGTTTTCAGCAACTTTCCCAAGGTCGCCTGTCTTCTTCCATTCCCGCTCTATTTCACCTGCAGGCATTCCTGAAGCTGTGCTTATTGCCTTTAGCATCATCTGCTTTGCCACTCCTGTTTCGCGCTCGTCCCAGGCAGGGTAGAGCCTCCCTTCAAGCAGCAGGACAATGGTGTTAAGCTCGCCTGTATCTGCTTTCTTCAGGGCCTGTGAAACATAAAGGGTCTTTTCAAGCCTCTTTGCAGTGGATTCAAGATTCTCGTATATTTCCGCAAGCTCGGAGTATTTCATGCATCCTCGTTGTTGCCCTAGGTTTATATGGTTTTTGCGAATTTGTCCCCACTTTCAAGGTGTTACAATACGTAAGATTTATATACAGGCGTTTAACCCCTGCTAATGAGCGATTATGGTTCATAACATACTCTATGTGGACGATGAAGCGTCTTTAAGGAATATGGTTAAGACTTATCTTGAAACCTTGATGCCTGATGTTAAGGTGACTGCTGTTTCCAGCGCGCAGGCATTCCTTGAAGAGCTTGCAGATAAGGGCTATTCAGCTGTCAGAGAGGGCGGTTACAGCCTGGGATTGGTTGACATTGAAATCCTTGGAGGAAGCCCTGACATGGATGGCTTTAGGGTTTTCGAAGAGGTGAGGAGGACCTCAGGCATAAGCGATATTCCATTGATTCTCTATTCTGGCAACCAAATAAAGGTTGATGAAGCTAACAGTAGGGGGTTTGATTCTGTATTGAAGACTGATTTGGCTGGATTGGTCAGGGAGATTTCCAGGAAGCTTCTTTAATCTGCTGGAATTGCAACGCACCAAAATATTTATTAACTCTTGTCCAGATGTAGGCATATATGCAGCAGCATAAGCACTTTCCAAGGCTGGATGTTCTTGAGGCTATCAGGACAAGGAGGAGCATCAGGAAGTATACTGACATGCCTGTTGAGTGGGATAAGATTGGCACGATTGTTGATGCAGGGCGTGTTGCTCCAAGCTCAGGGAATCTCCAGTGCTGGAGATTTATAGTTGTTGACTCCATCCATAAGAGGAAGGCCCTGGCAGAGGCATGCCTTAAGCAGTACTGGATGGAGGAAGCCCCTGTTCACATACTGATAGTGATGATGCTGAGGAGGATTAGGGAGTTTTATGGAAAGAGGGGAACGGATTTTTATGCTGTCCAGGAGGCTGCCATGGCTGCCCAGAACATGATGCTTGCTGCCCACACAGTAGGGCTTGGCTCGTGTTTTGTTTCTGCATTTGGCTATGCTGCAGAGCAGCCTCAGGAGCCTATTAAGTACAGGATTGAGAACATTACATTCATGAACAGGTGGGCCCAGCAGAATGTGGCCCGGATGAAGGACATTGACAACATTATCTGGAACTTCAGGGTTGCAGAGCGTGGAATCAAGTTTGGGGGAGACCTTGTGAACGCCATTGACCTTCATACGAGGGCTGGAAGGAAGAGGCTTACAGAACAGCTGAAGGATAAGGCGGCTGAGCTTAAGAAGAGAGTGGAGGAGGGCTCCAGGAAGGCAGGGCCGTAGGCTTCTCATATACAAAAATACTATTCCAGTATACGAAATAGTAACATTTATATACTAGTTTACTTATGAATGTGGTAAATGGTTGTATTGTTTGACAGGTTCAACCTTCCAGAAGATGTTTATGAGATAATATTTGCAACAAACCAGCAGAAAGTAGTTGCAAAAATGCTGGTGGAGGAACTAAAGCTGCATGCTGATGAGCTGACGAAGACCGAGATGAGCATTTTTGCCAACAAGCTCCATGAGGGGTTTGTGACAGAGATTGACGAGCCTGCTTATCGCGGGAAGAAGGTCAGGATAAGCTATAACAAAAGGCAGTTTTATGACAGGATACTCACCCCGATGAAGGGCATGGGCCTGATTGATTATGACATTTACAAGAAGACTTACAGGGTTTCAGACAAGTTCAACAAGGCAATGACAACAATAGGTTTCATGTGGCTTCAGGAATTAAGGAAAAAACAGCACTTCATAGCAAAAAAATAGAAAAATGAACGCTAACAAAGGCTCCCGAACTGATTCTTAACTCCCCAAACTCAACAATGGGAGCCTTTATTTTTTTTTATGTTTCTTAATTTCACCATATTATTGTAGGATGATTCAATTCACGCTTTTGTCAGAGCAGCTCAACAACGCTGCCACCCTGGTATTGTCAGTGTGCATAGGGATACTTATCATAAAGCTCACATCCTACCTTGTAAGGAGGCATTTTGAGGGCCAGAAGGACCGGGCGCATGTCAAGGAGATGGTTTCTATATATCAGTATGCAGTGGCAATAATAGTGATATTTGTGCTGATTGTGATATTTAGCGACCTGTTCAAGAATGTGCTGGCTTCAGTGGGAATATTGGCCGCTGGGCTTGCCATTGCCCTGCAGAAGCCCATAATGAATTTTTTTGGTTGGATAACAATAGTCCTGAAGAAGCCGTATGCAATTGGTGACCGGGTTAGCATAGGCTCAAACAGGGGTGATGTGTTTGACATTAACATAATGCATACAAGCATGGCCGAGCTGCAGGATGACTCGCCAAGCGGCAGGATGATAGCTGTCCCGAATGAGCTCGTCCTTACCCAGCCGATAACTAATTACACTAAAGGAACACCCTATGTGTGGGACATGCTTTCAGTTGTTGTTGACAAGGACAGCGATGAGCATGAGGCAGAGTCCATTGTAAAGAAGGCGACAGACCAGGTCGTGGGCGGGCTTATGGCAGACCTCTCCAAAAGATGGACGCGGGCAGACCACAGGAAGGTTAATGTCAAGCCAGAGGTGAATATGGAGATATCTGTTGTCAACGGGCTTTCAGCTATCCAGTTGACATCGCGTTATTTGTGCAATGTAAGGGAGAAGAAATCTGTGCGCAGCCAGATTAGCAACTTAATAATTGATTACATTAAGCAGTCAAAGGGTGTAAGGCTGAAATGAAAAAGGTAAGCAGGAGAAAACTGGTATTGCAGGTTGAGGATGATTTTGACCACACAGCTTATCAGACGCCTTCCATGAAGAAGGCAGAAGAGGACAGGAACAAGGTCATACCCAATTATGTGATGGAGGCTGTAAGGAGCGCATTCCAGAAAAAGCTGTCCAACTTCTTTGCTGATCCTGCTATGGGGAAGGAACCCCTTCATCAGGAGTCAATAGATTCAAAGCTCCTTTTGTATGATAAGCCTGCCTCAGGCCTTGAAGATGCTCATGCAGCTCCTTTAGTTGGTGCAAATCCTGTTCAGCAGAAGGAGCAGCAGCCTGAGCCAGAGCCTGTTGAGGAGGTGAACCCTGAGCCTGCGCTTACAATTGAAAAGCTTATAGGTGCTGCTGCAGTGAATATCTCCAGGGAGGTAAAGGCTAACTGCATAGTCACCATGGAAAAAGGGGATTCAGAAGTTAACGAGTTCAATTTCGAGGATGTCAAGGTTGCCATATTCAAGCAGATTAAGAAGGGCACCTATAAGAGGTTTAGCTATAATACGAAAATGAAGAGGCAGCAGGGCTCAGTCCTTCCAATAAAGGAGCTGCTTATGGAGGCTGTCAACAAGAACTACATTGGCAAGGGGGATAAGATAATCTTTGTTGGAGGGGACAGCATAGGGCCCTGGCTCAAGGGGTTTTTCTTCATACTGGATGTTGACAAGGTGTTCTTCAACATCAGCACGCATCACCTGACAGAGAAAGTAAGCCCTGACATAATTGAGGCAATAATCAGCCTTGCAATGGAAATAAGTTCAGAAGGGCGCGAGGGAAGGAGCATAGGCACTGCCTTTGTCGTAGGGAACAAGGATGAATTGCTAAAGTACACAAAGCCGCTTTTGAAGATGAACCCGCTTGGAAGCCTGCCAGAGGATGCGAGGAATATAATTGATGTTGACATGAAGGAAACCCTGAAGAACCTGGCCCAGCTTGACGGAGTTTTCCTTATTGACGAGACAGGCACTGTGCTGACTGCTGGCGCATACATCAACATTGACCAGAACAACCTTGACTTGCAGGGGCTGCAGGGTTTCGGGACAAGGCACAGGTGCACAGCAGCAATAACCAAGCTTACAGACTCAATCGGGGTTGTTGTCTCTTCAAGCGGAGGAACAGTCAGAATATTCAAGGACGGCAAGGCCATATTGAAGCTGCCATGACTAATCTTTTTATCGTAAGAAATTATGCAGTAAGCCTACTGAAAACCTGAAGTTGACGCATTGAGGTTGTACAGCCCTGTGCTGATGGCGAATATCGCAAGCAGCACCATTATTATTGCCAGGAAGAGTGTTATGGCGCCCATTGCAATGCCTGCAATCGCCAGCCCCTTTCCATCTGAGCCATCTGTTTTCATCTTGTTGAGGGCTACCAGCCCGAAAACAATGGCCAAAACTGAGAATGGAATGTCCAAGAAGCTGAATATCACGCCGGGTATGGAAATTATGCCCAGAACCAGCGAGGTTATTGCAAATCCTGATTTGCCCATTCTTCTCCTTGACGAATGCTTATATTTAAACCTTTTCTTTTAATGGCGCTTTTTGTTCTCATAAACCTTAAATACACCCCTGAACAGCTTAAATGCACATGAAGCTGAGGCGGGAAACAGTTATGCTCGGGCTCATTTTCCTAGCTGCGCTTCTGGCAAGGCTGTTCATAGCCTTTGGCTCTGATAATTTCAGCTATGATGCCTATTTTAACATAGGCCAGGTAGAGGGCATAAAGGCTAACTTAATCCCTTCATTCAATTATGGGCTCTACTACTCTCCTCATCCCTTTGTGCCTCTTTTCCACTACATCCTGGCTTTTTTTGGTATGTTCATTCCCCTGCAATTGGTGCTCAAGGTTTTGCCTAACCTGTTCGCAAGCCTGGCTGTTTTTTTGGCTTACCTGATATCGCTTGAGCTTACGAAGAGCAGGACAGCAGCCCTTTTCTCTGCGTTGTCAGCAGGCTTTATTCCGGTATTTGTCCTGAAGACTGCAAACAGCGTTTCTGAATACTCGCTGGCTGTTCCCCTGACGCTTTTCCTGGTTTATCTCATGCTCAGGCTTGACAAGGCGAATTCCATTTTCCTCCTTATATTGTCCGTGTTTGCACTTGCGCTTACCCATTCAACCTCGCTGGTTTTCGTTTCAGGAATTTCACTGTATGTGGTGATGCTTTACGTTCTTGGCTCAAGCCCTTCAAGGGCAGAGCGTGAGGTTATTCTTTTTTCTGTGATAACTACGTTATGGATTATATTCCTTTTTTTCAAGGAAATCTTCCTCTTGAACGGGTTTTCCGCAATATGGCACAGCTCATCTTCTGTTTTTTCCACTCTGAATCTGGCCAGCTTCAACATACTTGACGCTATTTACAGGATTGGCGTTCTTACATTTGTTGCAGGCATATTCGTAATTTACAGGCAGGTTTTTGAGGAGAGGAAAAAGGGGGTTCATATTCTCATCAGCAGCTCACTTATTGTTCTGGTCATGATTTCAACAGGCCTTATAGGGCTTGATGCAGGGCTCATATACCTTGGCGTGTTTTTCGCTGTTCTTTCAGGGGAGGTGTATGAGGCATCCTTTGCCTATGTCAGGAAAATGCATATTTCAAGAAACCTCCCTGTGGTGTACGCTCTGGTCATGGTGATATTCCTCCTGACCTCTGTAATCCCGTCTGTTTTGTATAAGGGCTCTGATTACTTTGATGAGCCAAGCAGCAGCGAAGTGGCAGCCTTCTCATGGCTTGCCTCAGAGCCCCCTTCAAGCTCGGTGGTATTTGCTGATTTGAAGGAAGGCAGCATGGTTCCTGCAGTTTCAAGGCACAAAAATTTTGTTGATACTGCACCCTCATTGTCAGCCGATGTCGGGCACAGGGTTTCTGACTTGAATGCCATTTACTCAACCAAGTCTCAGGTTGCTGCAGTGTCTATCCTTGAGAAGTATGGCATATCTTATCTTGTAATAACAAAAAAAGCCCTTGAATCAAGGAACATTACCGGGCTGGATTATTACAGCAGCGCATGCTTTGACCTGGTATATGAGAACTCGGAGGCTTCAATTTACAGGTCTCTTTGCAGGGTGGGCTGATGAAAAGAAGCTATCTTGTTTTCGGATTGATGGTGGTTTTTTGCATTGGAGTGCTGGTATCGCCCTTTTTTTTAAGGATTTCTTTGAATGTGCCTCTTGTGTTCGGGGAGGAGCCGTATTATCACGCCAGGATAGCTGAAGAGATATCCGGAGGGAATATAGCTGCCTCTGACACGCTGGTTTACAATTCAAGGCCTTATTATTTCGGCCCTTTCCAGGTTTTGCTCGGGTATGCGTCTCTGCTTATTGGGCTTGACAGGGCCCTGGTTATCCTGCCTGTGATTTTTGGTCTGCTTTCATTCATCTTGTTCTACCTTATTTTGGGGAATTTCGGAATTACCGGGCTTAGGAGGGCCATTATGTCAGTTCTTCTGGCGTCTTCCCCCTCATTTATCAGCACGTTCACAATGTCAGGGCCTCATTCGCTCGCAATACTCTTGTTTTTGGGGGGCTTTTACGCCCTTATGAGCAGGAAGATGAAATTCGCAGGCTTTGCTGTTCTTGTTTCAACGATAATGTTCGGCCTGTTTAACTCAATGCTCCTGATTGTGCTGCTCCTGGGGCATTACCTGGCTGAAAACAGGAGGAAGATGTTCTTTCTTCTCCTGTTCTTCTTTTCTTTCATAGGCTCGGCGGCTTACTATCTTCTTACTGCTGATAGTGCTTTCAATGCAGGAATCCTCTCATCAGTCCTTTCAGATTTTGGGGGGAATGGGTTCGGGATTTTCACCATCTTGCTTCTTTTCGCAGGGGTCGCCTTCACATGGAAGCAGAAATATTCGTATAGCATCCCTTATTTCCTCCTGCTGTTCCTGATGACATCGCTGCTTTTTGCAGGCCCTTTCGTGCTGGCATACATGGGCTTTGTTGTTGCGGTTTTTGCAGGGGAGGGCTTGTACAGGATAATCAGGATGAGATGGGAGGTTTCCGCAATCAAAAGCTTTACTGTCCTGATAATAGCCTGCGGACTGATGTTTTCAACTGCCTCATATGTCAGCAGGATTGCTAACCAGGGTCCCTCTCAGGAAACGGTCAGCAGCCTTGAATGGCTGAAGGGTGAGGAGCCTGGCACGGTTTTCTCCCATTACTCAAACGGCTTCTGGATAGAGTATTTCTCCAAGAAGCCTGTCCTCATGGACGGCTTTATAGTATCTGATTTCAGGAACAGGTACAACGATTCAATGCAGATATTTTATTCCCGCAACCTTGATAAGACTAAAGGACTGCTTGACAGGTATGATGTGAAGTACATTTACATTGACAGCTCAATGAGGAACGGCAGGATATGGAGAAATAATGATGACGGGCTTCTGTTCCTTCTTGGGAGCAATGAGTCGTTCACCAGGATTTATGACTCGCCTGATGTCCAGGTCTGGAGGTACTTGGGCAGGTGAATTTCCGAAATATTTAAATGATGCAATCGATAACCCTTTGCACAGGCTAGTGGAGCGCTAAAATGAACATCGATTGGATAGGCATTTTGATGGCACTTATCTATTTTATTACTCTTTATTACACAATTTTCTGGCTTCTTGGGGTTTTGAAGGCAGATCAGGGTAAGCCAAGGATTAAAAATTTCCCAAGGGTAACTGTTGCCATTCCCGCATACAATGAGGAGGATGCGGTTTGCAAATCGCTCTATTCTGTGCTGGCTCTTGATTACCCAAAGGACAGGCTTCAGGTTATTGTCATAAATGACGGCTCAACAGACTCCACTTTGAGCAGGGTCAGGGATGTAGCATCTTCAGGAAAAGAGCGTGATATTATTATAATAGACCAGAAAAACAGCGGGAAATACAAAGCCCTTAACAAGGCTCTTGAACTGGCATCAGGGGAATTCTTCGTTTGTTTGGACGCTGATTCCTTTGTGGAGCGCGGGGCGCTGAAGAAGATGCTCCCGCATTTCAATTCAGAAAGTGTGGGTGTTGTCATTCCCATGCTGAAGGTTGCTGACCCAAAGAGCTTTATTCAGAAGGTTCAGTGGTATGAATATGTGATAAATAAGTTCTACAGCTCTCTTATAAGCAAGCTTAACTGCCTGCATGTAGCCCCGGGCCCGTTCAGCATATACAGGACTGATGTGCTGAAAAGCATGGGAGGCTACCGGAAGGGGCACAACACAGAGGATCTTGAAATAGCCCTGAGGCTGCAGAGGCATGGTTACCAGCTTGTCCAGGTGACTGATTCCCAGGTATGGACAAATTCCCCCAGGAACATTTCTGAGCTGTTTGCCCAGAGGAACAGGTGGAACAAGGGTTCATTCCTGAATATACTTGATTACAAAAGCATGATTTTCAACCGGAAGTTTGGCGACTTCGGTCTTTTTTATCTTCCGCTGGTTTTTGTTTCAGGGTTTCTTGTGACGCTTCTTGTGGCGCTGACACTCTATTCAGAGCTGATAAGGCCCTTGTTCAGCACAATAAAAAACCTCAGCTCTGTCAATTTTGATTTGCCGACATATTTCAGCCATATCAGCTTCACACTCAACTTGCTTGATATTGATTATTATAGGCTGGCGCTTGCGCTGTTCATAATGTCTGTTACAATTGCAATAGTAATACTCTCCCACTCATTGGCGCGGGAAAAAATCGGCGCACACGGATTTTTCCCCCTGCTATCTGCAATCCTTTTTTATTACATCCTGCTTGGAATAATATGGATGGGCGTATTCAGGGACCTGATTGCCAGAAAATGGAAGAGGTGGTGATGCCTTGCTTTCCAGAAGGAAGGTTAACCTGACGCGGTATGCTGTTGCAGGAGCCCTGACCATGATGATTTTCGGGATGGGCCTGCTTCTTGGGCTGGTTATTGAGGGCGGGAGGATAAGGTATATAGAGCAGTTGAGCGTCCAGCAGAAGCTGGATTTCAGCAGTCTTCAGGTTCAGTATTCTTATGTGGACCAGCTTGGTGCAGAGAATGATTGTGAAAAGCTGTCCAAGACTTTTGATGAGAGCATCAACAACCTTGAGACAGCAAGGTTGAAGCTGGTGAGCTACTCAGAGAATACGCAGACTAATAAGGAAACCTTTAGCCAGCTGAAGAGGGATTATACCCTGTCACAGATGCAGTACTGGCTTTTTTCAAAAAAGGTAAAGCAGCGGTGCAGCAAGAACCTTTCTACAATCCTTTACTTTTATTCCACTAACCGGAATTGCCCTGACTGCGGGCAGCAGGAGTTCGTCCTGAATTACCTTAAGAAAAGATTCGGTGATAGCCTGATCACATTCGCATTGGATTCGGATTATAAGGAGGAGCCGATGATAGGAGTCCTTAGGAACAACTACGACATCAATGTGTATCCGACCTTGATAATTGACGAGAAAAAATTTGAGGGCTTTTCATCCATGGAGGTGGTGCTGGCTGAAATCTGCAGGAACTTGGGTAATGACAGCAATTGCAAAGCATCTTACAGGCAATGAATCTGAAATATGAACTAAGCAGTAAAGCAGGCATTTGTGTCTTGATTGCGGTTTTGTTTCTGTTTGCCTCAGGAAAGCTGTTTTTCCTGATGAAGTACCACATGGTCGTGTGGGATGAGTCTGTCTATATTGGAATGGGAAAGTATATTTACTCGGCAGGAACTTCCGGGCTGTGGGAGTCAATAAGGCCGCCAGGACTTCCGCTGCTTCTGGGCCTTTTCTGGAGGCTGGGTGTTGGCAGTGTTCTTGCTTATGAGGTGCTTGCGCTGGCTTTCTCTGCCGGCGTTATAATTGCCACTTATCTTTTTGGAAGGGAATTTCTCAGCCCTGTGGCAGCAGCCATTGCATCAGCATTCCTGGCTTTTTCCCCTGTGTTTTTCATTGGCTCAAGCAATATACTTACAGATGTCCCTTCCCTGTTTTTTTCCATGCTCTCTGTTTATTTTTTTGCAAGGGACAGGATAAGGCTCTCAGCTCTTTTTGCAGCTGCTGCTGTGCTTTTCAGGTTCCCCCACATCCTTATAGGCGTTTCAGTAATTGCAGCAATAGCCCTTTCAGAGAGGGAACTGAGGGTTTCTGCAAGAAAATGCATTGAATTTGCAGCTACATTCTTCATGGCGGTGTTCCCGTTTCTGGCTGCAAACTATTTTATGTACAGGCAGTTCACCTCCAATGCAGTTGATGCTGCCTTAAGGCCTTTTATTCTTGGCTCATTGGCTCAGGGCAATTTGGCTTACTCTGTTCAGGGCTTCAGCAGCAACCTTTTGTTTTATTTCAGCGCAATAATGAAGGAGAACATTTTCCTGCTGTTTTTCATTCCCGGCGCGCTGTTCATCCTGAGGAAGAGAAGCAAGGCTCACATTGTTTTATCAGCTTATCTGGTTGCGTATCTTGCTTATTTTACGCTTATTCCCAATAAGCAGGAAAGGTTTCTGATTTCGTTTCTGCCTGCAGTTGTGTTGCTCTCTTCTTATTGGCTTTCTGAGTCTTTCTCGTTCATGAGGAAGCTTAGCAGGGGGTTACAGCTTCCTTATGCATTCATGATTAGCTTCATTCTTGTATTGGGCAGTTTTGCTGCATTAAGGGAGGATTACAGGCAGTTTTCCTGGGTTCCCCATTCAGCTCCCAGGGTGGTTTCAGAGGTTTACGGGTTCTTCAATTCATCAGGCCTGGCAGTTATGACTACTGACCCTGTTTTCTCATCATTTTCTGACAACCTGTTTATCCCAATGTATGACAGCCCTGAGGCGGCTCTAAGCGCTTACGACTCGGCGCGAGTGTATGATTATGCAGTCTATAGCCCTGATTTCTTCCCCTGTGAAAATTACGGGCCTGATTGTGAGGATAGCAAGAAGGCGTTATTCAGGCACATGGCTGCAAGGGATAAGCTGGTGTTGAACAGGTCTGTTGATGGCAGGCAGTTCTTTATATTTTCCTCTACTTGAACAGCGATTTCAGGAATGCCATCATGTGCCCTGAGTTTATCTTTGACTCCCCTCCCTTCCTCAGCCCGAAGTCATAATTGACTTCGCAGAAAGTCGCGCTTTTTGGGGCGTACTTGAGTATTTCAAAGAACACTTTGTAGCCATTCTTTTCAAATCTTCCCTCGTTTTTAGCCAGTATGTGCTTGAATATGCCTGTTTTTATGCCGAAGAAGCCTGACAGGGGGTCGCTTACGTTTCTTCCCAGCCTCGCTTTTGCCAGGAGTGTTGCTGCTGCTGATATCAGCCTTCTGTTCAATGGCCATTTCACAAGGACTTTTTTCCTTGCAGCGCCAACAATGTCATTTTTCTTCAGCATTTCATGTATCTCCCTGATTTTTTCAGAGGGGTGCTGCAGGTCTCCATCCATAACAACAATATATTCAGTTGTGGCCAGCTTTGCAGCATCTATCACGCTTGCAGTCAGCCCCTTTGCAGGATTGCCTGCCCTGTCAAGAAGCAGTATTCTTTTGTTCTTTTTTGAGCGGCTTTTCACTGTTTCCTGAGTGCAGTCCCTGCTTCCGTCGTCAGCTACTATTACATTTATGCCAGGATACTTTCCTGTTATGAGGTCCAGAAGCTTGCCTATGCTCTTGGCTTCGTTCAGGGTTGGGATTATTATGGTTGTATTGGAATAGCTCATCGTTTCCTGACTTTTACGAAGTCCCCTAGTGTCAGCTCCTCTTTTTTGGGCTTGGAAAGCCTGATTCCCCCATCATCTGCTTGGGTGATGAGCTTCTCTTTCAGGAATTGTTCCAGTTTTCTGGCGAGCTCAATGCCCGGCTCAGCAGAGCCTGTCTCCATCTGGTGTATGAATGATTCCTTCTCTGCGATTTTTTGCGCGAATTCCTTCTGGCTGAGCCCCATTTGCTCACGCTTTTGCCTTATCACTCTCGCATAGTTTGGGATTATTAAAAGCTCTGGCTCTGTTCTGGGGGGGCTCATTTTCTCAGGGATTCTTGCTGGACTTGGCCTTGCTATCACCCTTCCAAACCTGCTGCATTTTTGGCAGAGGTTGAGCTCTGTCCCCTCAACTATTGCCCTCACAAGCTCATTTGCAGCTGCTGTCCCGCACATCTCGCAGTTCATGGCTGCTAGCTTGGAATCCGGCTTTTTAATGCTTTTGATGAGGAATGAAAATGAAAAAAAGAAAGAGCACTACTCAATATAGCGGTTATAGCTCTCCTGATAAGGAAGCTTTATCCTGGCTGTTTCCTCCATGCTGCCAAGGTCATTTGCCTTTATGAGCTTGTCTGACACTGTATAGAGGGTGTTGTCAATGTATAGCGCTCTCTTGACAGAGTATGGCGAGCTGTAATAGTAGCCGCTCTTTTCCAGGCTGTCATCTTCAACATGCGTTATCTTTCCCTTCAGCTTGAACCCGCCATTTGCGTCCAGGCTCAGTACGTATGCTCCCTGCCATACGAATTCGCCGTATGTGTCAGGCGGCACTTTGCCTTCTCCTTCTGCATATTTTGCCCTGTCAATCTCTGCCAGTGTTATGGGTATCACAAGCAGGTTTTTTTCCCTGTCAAACAGGAATGCCTTGTGCTCGTATAGCGCTTCAGAGTCAGTTCCCCTGTCGCCTATGTTGTATTTGGCGACTTCCCTCGGGTTTTCAGGGTTGCTTACGTCAAACAGGGCAAGCTTTATTCCCTGGTACCATGCGAACTGCGCTCCAGGCTCTTCTGCATCCAGCGCCTCCTTTCCAAGCCCTATTATGTGGGTCTCGTCATATGGGTGCAGGTAGTCCGAATACCCGGGTATCTTCAGCTTTCCAAGCACTTTCGGGTTTTCAGGGTTTTTTAGGTCTATTACAAAGAGGGGGTCTACTTTCCTGAATGTGACAAGGTACGCCCTGTCTCCCATGAACCTTGCTGAGTAAATCCTCTCTCCTGGCGCAAGGTCCTCTACCATTCCTGAAATCTTGAGCTTTTCGTCAAGCACGTAGATGTTGTTCTTTGAAAGCGGCTCATTTCCCCTGAATCTTGAGACGTGCCCTGTAGTTGTGGCAATCCTGAAGTATCCGTTATGCTCGTCCATTGAGAACTGGTTCAGCACTGTTCCAGGAACGCTTCCCTGGCCTTTGTAGTCTATTTTCCCGTCCCTTATAGCTATCTTGTGGATTGTTGTTTTCTCCATCTCCTTTTCCATCCTTTCCTCAAATTCAGCCATTTTTTGCTCTGCTTTCTTTGAGAATGCATCCCTTTCTTCTGTTGAAAGGCTGTTCATGTAATTGTTGAGGGATTCCTCTATCTGCTGCATCTTGTTTGATTCATTGGATTTTCTTATCGCATTTATTTGTTGTGCAACATTCTCAGGAACAGTCAGCATTATTACGTTGTCAACTATGTTGTCCATTGTGTAGATATAGTTCATCCTCGTGTATGTCACATATATGCTGTCCATTGAAACATACATGTTCTGGGTGTTTCCTGCAAGGAAAGTCCTGCTGTTGTAATTCTCATCGTCATTCTGCGAGTTGACAGACAGGATGTTTATGAAGTTGTAGCTGTAGTCAGGGAAGTCAAAATAGTATATTCCCTCTGCCTGTATTCTTGTTTCCTTGCCGTTTTCGCTTATGAATGGCAGGAGTATCGGTTCTTTGTTGTAGTAGTAGGCAGGCATGTTGACAACAGCGTAAACATAGTCTCCTATCATTCTGGAGTCATAGTAGTTTCCGCTCAGGACAATGTTCCTTGACTCTTTTGGCTTTTCCCTGTCTGTTATGTCAAATACCTTGATGTAAGTGTATGACTCATAATAATTTCCGAAAACAACAAGCCTGTTCTTGTTTAAGAATATCTGTGTTGGAGTTCCGTTAAGTTCTGTCTCAGAAACTATCCTGGCTTGCTCTGCAGGGTATGCCTCTGCAATTACCAGCCTGTTGCCGCTTATTGTGTAGATGTATTTCCCGTCGTTCTTTACAATGTCTGCCTCATCAACGCCCTGGACCTGGATGTTGGTTGTTGAAAAACTGCTTGAGCCCCCTGCTGATTCAAGGCTCGTTGATGATGGGGCTGATGTTGAACTAATAGAGTTCATTTTGGTCAGCATTCGCCTGTCGCTATATAACCCGTAGTAGCTTGGCTGTTCCTGGTTTTTCTGCACGTATTCCATAAGCTCTGCCTCTGAGCTGAACTTTTTCAGTTCAGGACCTTCTGTAGTTCCAGGCCCTTGATTAAGGGTTGCTACAAGCACCCCAAATGTGGCTGCAACCACAATCAATGCCATTATTAGTTTTTCATCCATGTAATCACCATTTTAGTGGTAATGCAGGCTTTTATTTATATGTGCGAGTAGGCTTCAAGCTTGTTTGAAGTTATGCTGTCTATGCTGGCTGAAAAATCTAATTGCCCTCGCACCTGTTGCTTATGCACTCGCACTTTGAAATGCTCTTGAAGCCGCAGATGCTTACAGCCCCTTCCATTGCGCACATGCTGTTTACCAGCTCAGGCTCGGTTTTTGCCCCCTTGTTCACGCATTGGGGGTAGTAGCCGCAGCAGTTCCTGACATCTTTTATTGTGCAGTCAGATGATGTTTTGCAGGAGTAGTCAATCCCTGAGAAATATCTGTTAAGTGTTTCCGTGCTCTTTTCTTTTTGGTTTTCTATGCTTATGTTTTTTTCAGGGGCCTGTTTGGCGCAGCCTATTAACAGGGCAGAAACCAATGCTATTAAAAGGATTGCCTCTTTTTTTCCCATTCAGCTCCTTTTGTCTTGGGCTTATTTAAGCCTTTCCTTGAGGATGTCATAAGAAAGGTAGACTACCAGTGCGAACAGGGCGCCTATTGCGAACCACAATGCTATGTCAGGCTGCACATATACGTATTTTGCAGAGTCATTCAATAATGCTGAGTAAATAATTGGGGCTTTGGCCTCCTCTACAACGGTGCTTTGCATGCTGCTTGTTGTTAGCTGTATTATAATCCCCGCAACAGAGACTATTGCAAATACTGGAAGTATACTCTTCAGCTTGTTTGCCAGGCTTTCGGTTGTTTTCGGGGCTATTATTATGTGATAGTTGATATTGGTATGTTCAGCTCCCTTGATAGTTCTGTTTCAGTGGCTTCCTTCTTGGCCAGGCAGTCAAGCAGCCTTCTGCAAACCTCATTGCTTATTACAGTTGCAAGCTTCTTTGCCTTCTCCTCTTCAAGGGATAATAGCAGGAATGTGTTCTCCTTTTTGGCCATTCAATCAGAATATGATGCAATATTTATATACTTAACCATAATTGCAAGTTTAGTTGAAATCATAATAATAAGAATAAACGAACTTTTTTAGTTTAAGACTCACTTTTGTTAATGGTGCCTAAAACCGCTATATGTGTGAGCTGAACTGCTGATGAAGATTATTTTAGTAACAGGGACTCCTGGAACAGGAAAGACATTCTTAGCCAAAGAACTCTCACTTTTGCTTCATTACAGGTATATTGATGGCATCAAAATCGCTAAGCAGGTAAGTGAGGGATACGATAAGATAAGACGAACTTTAATAGTTGACAGGAGAAAATTTAGCTCTTCCATTCTTGCCCTTATCAGGGCCCAAAAAGCCTCAAAGAACTCGCCCAATGGTCTTGTTATAGACTCCCATATGTCTCACTTTTTGCCTGCCAGATATGCAGATTTGTGCGTAGTCACCAAATGCAGCCTTAATGCCCTTAAAAGGCGTCTTGAGGCTCGCAGATACCCTGCCGCCAAGGTGCGGGAAAACCTGGATGCTGAAATCTTTGACACCTGCCTTGTTGAGGCAGAAGAGCTTGGCCACAAGGTTGTCGTTGCAGACACATCAAGAAAAGCTGGAAAAAGCCTTGCGCAACAGATAAAAAATCAACTGCGAAACCAATCTTGAAATCAGTCCGCTTTTTAGTCCGGATTTGGTCCGGATTTGGTCCGGAAACGGACTGATTTTAGTGCTATTTCTCTGGATGTTTTTTACCTCTTCCTTGAGCATTGCGATTTCCATCTGCATTGTTTTTATGAGCGCCTTGTGCTCCCCTAATTCCCTGTTGGCATTGTCCTGCCTGACATCGTTCTGTATGTCCTTTTCCCTGAGGTATTTTATCCACGCATATATGTTCCTGGTTTCAGCCCTGACCCTGCCAAAGGCAGACTCAAGGGCCTTGTCAAGCTCGCTCCACCTCCCTTCATCCTGCCTTAGAAATCTTAAAATCCCGAACATTTTCCGGTTACATCGGAGTTGGTTGTTTATATAATTTTGCCTTCCCGATGCGTATTAGTGAAAAGTGAGGGTTGTAGTGATTGAAGCTACTGAAACAACCCCCACTCAGTTAGGCACCATCAGTAGCATAAGCCTTTTATACTGGTTTCTATAGGCTCTTGGCTATGAAAAGTGAGCTGTCCAGCATAGAGGTTGGGGTAATAGTGCGTGAGTTTAAGCAGCTTGTAGGGGCTAAAATAGACAAGATTTACCAGCTGAAGGCAAAAGATGTAGTATTGCAGCTTCATAAGCCCAATTCTGGCAAAATAAAAGTGAGAGTAATGGCTCCTACAGCCCTGTTTGCCACAGAGCAGGACTTTGATTTCCCTGAAAAGCCCCCTAACCTGTGCCTTCAGTTGAGGAAGTACCTTGAGAATAGCAGGCTTGAGGATGTGAGGCAGCTTAAGAGTGAGCGCATAATTGAAATGGCCTTTTCAAGAGCTGGCGAGGATTATTTTCTGATTTTTGAGCTCTTCAGCAAGGGCAACATAGTCCTTTGCAGGGGCGATTACTCTATTATTGCTGTTGCAGAGAGGCAGCTTTGGAGTGACCGAAAAATAGTTCCTGGAAGCGCATACGGGTTTCCGAAGAAGAAGCACGATTTTTATGAAATCAGCCATGTGCAGCTTGCCGGCATGCTTGGCTCATCTTCAAGGGATTCTGTTGTAAAGTCGCTGGCAATGGACTTGGGATTGGGCGGGGTCTATGCAGAGGAGGTTTGCATCCTTTCCTCTGTTGACAAGCTCAAGAGGCCTCAGCTTGTTGATGAAGGCGAGGCAAAATCCATTGAGGGCGCCATAAGGCGGATTGTTGGCATGAAAATTGAGCCCCAGGTTGCTTATGATGGCAGCGATGCAGTGAACGTGGTCCCATTCGGGCTGGAGTTCTACAGAAGTTATGGCAGGAAGCCCTTTGGCTCATTCAGCAAGGCGCTGGACTATTATTATTCTCACGAGTTCAGGGAGCCATCTTCTCTTGATAGGAAGGAGGCAGTCATTCGGCGCATAATCTCCGAGCAGGAGGAGATGATTGGGCAGATAGAAAGGGACATTGCAGAGAACACTGCAAAAGCAGATGCCATCTATCATAATTACGCTGTCGTTAGGGAAATCATAGTTGAGCTCAACAAGGCAAGGAAAAAGTTTGGCTGGAAGGAGATTAAGGAAAGGCTGAAGGGCCATGCTGTAGTGAAGGAGGTTGATGAGTCCGCAGGAAGGGTTGTTGTTGAGTTGTGCTGATAAAGCTAATAATAGAACTCTTCCTTGCTCTGCTGTCCGCCTGTTGCCGAGTTTGCTGATGATTTTGCCTTTTCAAACAGCAGCACGAAAATATCCTTTTCCACATTCAATCCTGCTGCTGTGACGAGGCTGGCAAGCGCGTATCCGTCATCGTTTTCCCCGTTATATTCGTGAAGCTGCTTTAGAGTTCCTGAGCATATGAATCCCTGGTTTGCCTGGATCAATGCCTCTTTTCCTGACAGGGTTTTAACCATGTTTCCGTCTACAAAAAAAAAATCATCCACATTGTGGTTGTGCAGCTCCAATCTGATGAGGCTGCCGATTATTTCCTTGTATTCCTTGCTGTCAAAATACTCTGCAAGGTTCTCAACAGCCAGGAACTCCTTCAGCGTTTTATTCCGTATTCTTTCCGGCTTGTGGACCTTTCCAAGATAGCAGGCTACTTTCTGCCTGGCCCCTTTCTCTGTCCAGCTGTTATTGACAAGATAGCCGTAGTCCTTCCCTTTTATCTTCTTGGTTCTGATGAACATGGAACTGTTATGGGGCGAGTTCTATTTAATTCTTTTTAGTAAGCGGCAAACATTTTTTTTACGGTTAAATTTATAAACAGGCAGGTTTTCCATATTCCTGATGAACGGCCATGGCCGCCTGGAAACGCCTGATCCCATCCCGAACTCAGCAGCTAAGCAGGCGCACGTTCTCGATTGTACTGCACTTTGTGCGGGAACCCGAGTTCGCTGTTCATCACTTTTTTAAAAAATCCTTATCCTTTTCCAATATTCTTCTGCCATGGCGTTCCAATCTTCGGGAGCAGCCACCTGTCCAGGCCTGTGTAGCCTGCTGTTTTCCATGCCATTATCAGGAGTACGCTGAACAGGAACATCAGGGGATTGATGCTTGCAGTGCCTGCCATCATGAAGTTCCAGTTCATGAAGCCTCCGATGAACGCAGCTATTCCTGTGAAAGCCCCGAGGATAAGGCATACCCCTATGATTATTTCTGCTGCCATTATCATTGCTGCGAACAGCTGAAATTGCCCTGAGTCAAAAATGGCCTGTATGAAGCTCCTGTAAAAGCCGTATGATATTGCCGGTTTCCCTGCTGTTGTGCTTAGTGCGTGGCTGAAGAATCCCCTGATGGCATCGCCTGAGAGCCAGCTGCTGGTTATTGTTTTTTCAAGACCTGCTGCCAGCCATGTGTATCCGACATATAGCCTGGCTGGAACCCATATTATGCTCCAGTGCGTGCTGCTGAACAGCTCCCCTGCTATTTGGGGATCAATTATTCTTTTGGGTTTCCTTCCTTTTCCCTTCAGTAAAAGCACTGCAGCAAGCAGTATGCCTGCTGCCACAGCTCCTGCTGCAATTGCCTGCACGGTTTCCATCATTCACCTCACTTGTTGAATTCTCTCAGGTCTTCCTTGGTGTGTATGTGAATCTCTTTTTCAGAGCTTATGTGCCCCCGCATCAGCCCTTTTTCCGCGAGTTTTGGGAATATGTCATATTCCAGGCTGTCTCCATCCTGTTCAAGCAGCTCAGGCTCTGCGGCTATTATGGGGGAAAACACGAGGTATATGTCTGATTGCTTCGGCTTCTGTATGAAGTCCAGTATTTTGTTCCCCTCCATCTTCACTGTTCCCTTTTCCTGCGGTTTTGCTGATGTTGTCAGCACTATTGTGGCTACAGCGCTGTTTTTCACGTGCTGGTTCCAGAGCTCCTCAAGGTTTATTTTGTCAAATACTATGTCCCCATAGACAATCAGGAAGCTGGAGCTTATTTTTCCCTTGACAAGCTTCAATGATGAGGCAGTTCCCCTGGATGACTTCTCCTCAATGTAGTTTATCTTTACGCTGTAGCCGCTCCCGTCCTTTAGCACGTTGAATATTTGCGTGAGCACATTATGCCTTGCGATTATGTACATGTCCTTGAATCCGTTCTCCCTGAGCTTTTTTACAGCCCTCTCAACAACTGTGGAGTTTTTTATCCTGGCAGTCACGCTGTATTCTCCAGCGCCTATCTCAAGCTCCTCTTCCTTTCCTCCGGCCAGTATTACTGCGGTTTTCCTTTCCCCGAGCGAGCTTTTCACGAGGAATTCTATTGCCTGCGACCTGTTCCTGATGTAAAGGTTGTCTATTGTGGCGTCTATCTCCTGGAGCGCTTTCTCGTCTATGGTTATGCTTATCTTCTTCTTCATGCTATAAAGTAGGATGAAGGTAAGATATTTATATCTTTTGGTATTTCCCCGCTTTCATGAAGATTTCAATGATTGGGTGCGGTTATGTGGGCCTCGTTACGGGCACGTGCCTTGCTAACCTGGGCAACGATGTCATCTGCGTGGATGTTGACAAGGCAAGGATTGAGGGGCTTAATAAGGGAGTTCTCCCTATTTTTGAGCCTGGACTCAGGGATTTGGTTGAGCTGAACCTCCGTGAGGGAAGGCTCAGGTTCACTCTTGACATTAAGGAGGCTGTCCAGTTTTCTGACATCATTTTCATTGCAGTTGGCACCCCCTCTGCAGAAAACGGCGTTGCTGACCTGTCCTCTGTTTTTTCTGTTGCGAAGGATATAGCCATTCACATGAACAGCTATAAGGTGGTTGTTGTTAAAAGCACAGTCCCTCCAGGCACTTGCAGCAGGATAAAGGACATGATAGCCTCAAGCCAGAGGAGGAAGATGAGCTTTGATGTGGTCTCAAACCCGGAATTCCTGAGGGAGGGTGAAGCAGTTAACGATTTCATGCTTCCTGACAGGATTGTTATAGGCGTGGATAATGATGCTGCCAAGAAAATAATGCTTGACATATACAAGCCTATCGAGCGCACAGGCAGGCCTATTCTTGTTGCTGACATGCAGAGCTCAGAGCTCATCAAGTATGCGAGCAATGCGATGCTTGCTGCAAGGATATCCTTTATGAACGAGATTTCCCATCTCTGCAGGGCTGTGGGCGCTGATGTAAAGATGGTTGCCAAGGGAATAGGCCTGGATAACCGCATCGGGCCGAGGTTCCTTCAGGCTGGCGCAGGCTATGGGGGCAGCTGCTTCCCAAAGGATGTCCGCGCCCTGATTCATATGATGGGCGAGAGTAACTGCAAGGCTCGTATGATGGGCTCTGTTGACGCGGTTAATGAGGACCAGAAGCTTTTTGTTGCTGAGAAGGTAAAGGCGCTTGTTGGGAATGATTTGAAGGGCAGGAAAATAGCATTATGGGGGCTTGCCTTCAAGCCCAAGACTGATGACATGAGGGATGCGCCTTCAATTGTCCTGGTCAGGGAGCTGCAGAAGCTGGGGGCTGTGGTTAGTGCGTTTGACCCTGTTGCCAGGAATAACGCAAAAAAATTCCTCAATGATGTGGAATATTCTTCTAATTCATATGACGCTGCCAGGGATTCTGATTGCCTTGTCATCATAACTGAGTGGGATGAGTTCAGGGAGCTGGACAAGGCAAGGCTCAAGTCATTGATGAAACTGCCAAACATTGTTGATGCCAGGAACATTTACGAGCCTTCTGATATGCGCGCATTCGGCTTCAATTATGAGGGAATAGGCCGCTAGTAAAATGAAAATCCCAATCGCCGCAAGCGGCGGGGTATCAGTAATGAGTGTTGGGATTTTCAAAGTTGCTGGGAATTTCCCAGCAAATAATAACGGAGGCCGCCCCAAGGGGCGGGGTATCAGACCCAGCAACAAATGAAAGCGATAGTCCTGGCGGCAGGGTATGGTACAAGGCTGTATCCCATTACAAAAGACAACCCGAAGCCCCTTATTAAAATAGCTGGGAAGCCCATCATTGAGCATATTCTTGAGAGGATTGTGGAAATTCCTGCTGTCAATGAAGTTGTAATTGTTACCAATAACAAGTTTTTCCCAAAATTCGGGGAGTGGCTTGGCAGCTACAGGTCTGGGTTGAAGATAAGGCTTCTCAATGACCTTACCAATAGCAACGATGACAGACTTGGGGCTATTGGTGACATAGATTTTGCTGTAAAGGCTGAGGGTATTGATGACGACATACTTGTAATTGCAGGTGACAACCTTTTTGAGTTCAGTCTTCTCAGCATGTACAGGTTCTTCATGCAGAAAAAATCATCAGTTGTTGCACTCTATGATTTGGGTGACAGGAGCCTTCTTGCAGGAAAGCTGGGGGTTGCGCAGGTAGATGATGAATTCAGGGTGGTGGATTTTGAGGAGAAGCCTGCAATCCCAAAGACTTCGCTGGCCAGCACAGCCTGCTATTTTTTTACAAAAGGGCATTTGGAGGAGCTTGAGGGCTGCATAAGGCAGAATCACAAGCCTGATAACCTGGGAGATTTTATAAAGTGGCTCTCCTCAAGGAGCCATGTTTATGGCTTTGTTTTCAGCGAGAAGTGGTTTGACATAGGCAGCCATGACCAGCTGAGAGATGCGGATATCCATTGGAGGGCGGGAAAATAAAATCAGCGCTGGTTACAGGAGGGGCGGGTTTTATCGGGAGGCATCTCTGCAAGCACCTTCTTGATAAGGGTTTCAGAGTTGTATGTGTTGACAACCTCATCACAGGCAGCCTCGCGAACATTGACGAGTTCAAGGGGCATCCAGACTTTGAGTTCCTGAACCAGAATGTTGCTGAGCATATAAGCTGCTCAGGGAAAATTGATTATGTCCTGCATTTTGCATCTCCAGCATCTCCTGCAGATTACCTGAAGTATCCAATTCCCACTTTGAAGGTTGGCAGCCTTGGAACCCACAATGCCCTGGGGCTGGCTAAGGATAAGGGAGCTGTTTTCATGCTTGCATCTACAAGCGAGGTTTACGGCGACCCTCTTGTGCATCCCCAGCCGGAATCCTACTGGGGCAATGTAAATCCCATAGGCCCTCGCGGGGTTTATGACGAGGCAAAGAGGTTTGCTGAGGCAATCACAATGGCATATCACAGGCAGCACAGGATGGATACCAAGATTGTCAGGATTTTCAACACTTTCGGCCCTTACATGAGGCTCAATGACGGGCGTGCAGTCCCTAACTTCATCTGGCAGGCCCTTAATGGCAGGCCCCTTACTGTTTTCGGGGATGGCTCCCAGACAAGAAGCTTCTGCTACATTTCTGATTTGGTTGATGGCATTTTCAGGCTGATGCTTTCATCAGTAAATGAGCCTGTAAACCTGGGCAATTCAGAGGAGCTGCCTATACTTGAGTTTGCAAGGAAGATTATTGCGCTTACTGGAAGCAGGAGCAGCATTGTCTTCAGGAAGCTTCCACAGGATGACCCTAAGAACAGGAGGCCTGACCTTGCAAAGGCGAGGAAGCTGCTGAAGTGGGAGCCGAAAGTAAGCCTGGAAGAGGGGCTTAACCTGACTGTGGAATGGTTCAAGAGCGAGATTAAGAGAGCGTAACTTGTCTCTGCAGAAGTTTTATAAACAATTCGTAACTTCTCAGTGATTATGGGAAAGAAGAAAAAGGCGGGGAAGCATTCAAGCGATTATCCCGACAGGGGTTCTCATGGTAGGCGCATTCCAACGGGAGTTATAATAGGCGGCTCTGTGGCCTTGCTTTTGGCAGGGGCAGGTCTTGGCTATTTTTCATCACGCCAGCATCCACAGGTAAGCTCCCCAACAGTCTCCAGTTATGCAATTCCATCCCCTCTTCCATCACTTGCGGAAGGGGCTTACATTGGCGAAAGGTTAGACGCGCTGGTGGATGTTGGTAATGTGCTTCCTTCTGAATATAGGATGGCTCACGGATTTGAAAGGGTTTCTGATAAAAATTTATTTCCAGACATGTCTGCTTATGACAGGATATTGCTGGATAAGATTAGGAGTCAGGGGTTGGAGGGGCAGGTTGCAGGATACACACCTGTTGAGCTGGTAAAGGGAAACTGGGCTGTGCCTTATTCAGTTAGGGAGTCCCAGCTTAAAGAGACTGCCTTGGGAATGGTTAAAGGCTCAATTGACGACTTCCTGGATTTTTACGGCATAAATTTTGCCTTTGTTGTAGTAGCCCCAAAAAGTGCAGGGGAAATAGTTGATGCATCTGCAGGCTCTAAAAGGATTGTTTATTTGGTGAAGGAAACAGGGTTTTTTGAGGAGCCAAGGTATGAGCTTCGCATGCGTAATGGAAAGCTCCTGTATTCAAGCCTCACAAATAGAAAAAAGATTGCCGGGCATGTTTCCAGGACAATGCACTTCGTGTTTGAAAGGGATGGGTTCAGGCTTGAAGGCAATGAAAAGAACCCAATTTTAGTGGCTTCTGATAAGGATGACATTTACAGGGCAGAATCAGGCCCATCAGAGATTTTTCATGAAGTTGCATCGGCAGATACAGTCAGGCATACTCAAAACGCCCTTTCAGGTTACTCTGCCGGCAAAGAGGTTGTTGATGGCGAGGTAATTTCCCAAATAAGCAGGGCTTGGCTAAGAAGGGAGGAGCATGTTGTTCACACTGCTGTCACTGTGTGGCTGCTTGATTATGCTAAGCGAACAGGAAAGTATCCTGATGAGGAGATTCAAAAAAGGATAGGCAGGTTCAGGCTTGAGGAATCGTATTCCAATGTTCCCGACATGGTTAACCGGTTCAGGGGCAAACAGGGGATTGGCGAGCTGAGGCGGCTGTACAGGGATAGCCCTGACGTTATTTTCAGGCCTTATGGCTTTTAATATAGAATTCAAAAGATATATTAAAGAGGCAAGAAAAGCTCAATCAGAAAGAATTAAAATGTCATGGAAAAACCCTATTCATCGTTTAAATAGAATCAAAGGAATGAAAAAGCATGCGGAGGTGGAATAATGAAAAAAGCCCTCATTACAGGTATAACCGGCCAAGTTTTAATCAATGGCATACGGTTCTTATCTGGCAGAGTTCCTACTAGGCAAGGGCTATCAAGTTTTTGGCATGGTCAGGCGCTCCAGCACTGAGAAGTCTGACCGGATTGAGCACATAAGGAGCAGGATAACCCTGCTTCAGGGCGATTTGCTTGACCAGACATCGCTGATAGAGGCGTTAAGGGAATCGCATCCTGATGAGGTTTACAACTTGGCTGCGCAGAGCTTTGTCCCTACTTCCTGGAATCAGCCTGTTTTGACCGGCGAATTTACCGCTTTGGGCGTGACAAGGCTTCTTGAGGCAGTAAGGAAAGTCAATCCTAAAATAAAATTCTACCAGGCATCATCATCAGAGATGTTTGGCAAGGTTCGTGAAACTCCCCAGAATGAAAAAACTCCGTTTTACCCGAGGAGCCCTTATGGGGTTGCAAAGGTTTACGGGCATTTCATAACAGTCAATTATCGCGAAAGCTACAGCATTTTTGCCTGTTCAGGAATTTTGTTCAACCACGAATCATCAAGGCGGGGCCTTGAGTTTGTCACCAGGAAAGTGACTGATGGCGCAGCGAGAATAAAGCTTGGACTGGCAAGGGAGTTGAGGCTCGGCAATCTTGACTCCAAGAGGGATTGGGGCTTTGCAGGCGATTATGTTGAGGCAATGTGGCTCATGCTTCAGCAGGATAATCCGGATGATTATGTTGTTGGCACTGGCAAGACTCATTCAGTTAAGGAACTATGCAAAATCGCGTTTTCCCATGTCGGGCTGGATTATGAGGATTATGTGAAGGTTGACAAAGCTTTCATGAGGCCTGCTGAGGTTGACTTGCTTGTTGCTGACCCGAGCAAGGCAGGGAAGGTTCTTGGCTGGAAGCCAAAGGTCGGGTTTGAGCAGCTCATTGCTATGATGGTAGACCATGATTTGGAGCGGCTTAAGACCCAAAAGCCCCAAAAATGAAATCCCTAATCACAGGCATTGGGGGTTTTGTAGGGCCTTACCTGGCGAGGCATCTGCTTTCTAAAAAACATGAGGTTATAGGCATTGAGAGGGAGCCGAAGGCTTCAGTAGATGGGTGCAGGGTTTTTGCATGCGATGTTCTTGACAGGGAGGGGGTTTCCCGGATAATTATGAACGAGAAGCCTGACTTCATTTTCCATCTTGCTGCAATATCATCTGTAAGCCAGAGCCTCCGGAATCCTGAGCTTGCAAACAGGATAAATATTGATGGCATAAGGAATATCCTTGATGCTGTTTCAGCCCACTGCCCTGGTTCTGCGGTGCTGGTTGTTTCCACTGCCCATGTTTATGGCATTCCGAAAAGGCTCCCTCTGGATGAGGGGCATCCTGCCAATCCTGTGAGCGATTATGGAAAGTCAAGGCTCGCCCAGGAAAATCTAGCTTTAAGCTACTTCAGGAAGGGAGGTTTGAAGGTTGTTGTTTCAAGGAGCTTTAATCACACAGGCCCTGGCCAGCCTGCGGGCTTTATCTGCTCTGACTTTGCAAGGCAGATTGCTGGGATTGAGCGTGGCAATGAGCCTGTCATGAAGGTTGGCAATCTGGCTGCAGAGCGGGATTTCAGTGATGTAAGGGACATTGTCAGGGCATATTCCCTTGCGTTGGAAAAATGCAGCCCTGGAGAGGTTTACAACATATGCTCGGGTAAATCCTACTCAGGGAAGCACATCCTTGGCTTGATGCTTTCAATGTCTGATAAGAAAATAAGCGTTGTTGAGGACAGGATTGCAAAGAAGGGTGACATCCCTGTGCTTGTAGGCGACAATTCAAAGTTTGTTGCAGCCACTGGCTGGCATCCTGAAATCCCTTTTGAAACAACAATCAGGGATGTTTTGGAGTATTGGAGAGGAAAGGTTTAGTTGAAAAAAAGGAAGTTAGCGATTAGCTAACCGAATCTGCCTTGACATGTAAAAACTCTTGAACTTTTCAATAAGGCTGAAGTTTATGAAAATCCAGGATCATTTTTCTTCCATAGCACTATTTCTCCATCTCCTTCAGGTCATTCTTTCCATGTATGTTCTTCCACATTCCGGAGTAGATGTATCCAACAAGCTTTCTTTTCTTGGCAAGCTCTGTGAATATGTTCTCCTGCAGGCTCCATGTTATCTTTCCAGAGGGGATGTAGCTGAATATATCCGGCTCTGCAAACCCTGTCATCAGCGAGGTGAGGTGCGTCTCAACGTATTTCGGCTTCTCTATGTACTTGACTATAAGGTTTCCCTCAAGGCTGACTATTGAGCTTTTCTTCCATTCGTGTTCTGTTCCCGAGTAGATTACGAGTGTCGCTGTTCCCTTGTTTCTCTTGTGGTATGATTCAACCTCTTCAAGGTTCATCTCAAAGTAATGGTCGCAGGGCATAAAGAGGAAAGTGCCTTTTATGTGGGGCTTTGCGAGCGCCAGTGTCTTTCCTGAGCCAAGATGCTCTTTCTCCTCAAGGTATTCTATGCCCACATCAAGGGACTTTCCATCGCCTATCTCGCTGTATATTGCTGACAGCACTTCCTTAGCCCCGATTATGAGGATTTCATTGTAGTTTATCTTCCTTGCCTTCCCTATCATGTCCTCTATGAGGGTTTTTCCGTTTATCCTTGCAAGGGGTCTGTAGCATCCAAGCTCGCTTGAATAGAGGCTTTGCGGCTCCCCTCCTGCAAGTATAACGCATTTTTTCCTTTCGCTTACATGCTGGTTGATTATCTTCTCAATGGCCTCTGACCTGGATTGTATGTTTATGTTGTCTACTTCCCTGTCCAGCTTTTCAAGGACATTCCGGTCTATTGATATGGATACCCTGGCTTTCATGGTAATACTCTAATATTACTCAAGTAACAACAAAGTATTTAAATATGTTGCGTTTTATCTGTTTTATGATATATGGCGTAAAGGTAAAGCAGCTTAAGGCAATCCCTGATGAGAGGGGCAGGCTGATGGAGGTTCTTCGCTCGGATGAGCCCTTTTTTGAGGGGTTTGGCCAGGTTTACGTGACCACATGCCTCCCGGGATTTGCAAAGGCGTGGCATTATCACAGGATTCAGTCTGATTTCTTCACTTGCGTCAAGGGCAGGATGAGGCTTGTTTTGTTTGATTCAAGGGAGGGCTCTCCCACGAGAAACGAGATTCAGGAGTTTGTCATCAGCATGGATGAAAATCCCGTCCTTGTCAAGATTCCCCCTGGTGTGTATCACGGCTTTGAGTGCGCTTCAGCTGAGGAGGCTGTTGTAGTCAACATTCCTGACAGGAGCTATAACAGGCCTCCGTTCTCGCATGAGAAGCCTGACGAGTACAGGCTCCCCTTTGATGCGATTGAGATTCCTTACAAGTGGAAGGCAAATAAGGGTGGCTGAATGAAGTATCTCGTTACAGGCGGGGCAGGGTTTATAGGCAGCAATTTCATCAGGCACGTCCTTGGGAAGTACAAGGATGCCAGTGTAATAAACCTGGATAAGCTGACTTACGCAGGCAATAAGGACAATTTGAAGGATGTTGAGAATGACAGCCGTTATACTTTTATTGAGGGTGATATATGCAGCAGTGAGCTTGTTGAGCCCGTAGCTAAGGGGTGCGATGTTATTGTTAACTTTGCTGCTGAAAGCCATGTTGACCGCTCTATAAGCGGGCCGGGCAGCTTTATCATGACTGATGTGTTTGGAACGTATGTTCTTCTTGAGGCTGCGAGGAAGAACGATTGCGGCTTTGTCCAGGTTAGCACTGATGAGGTTTACGGCAGCATTTCAGAGGGCTCTTTTTTTGAGACATCAGTCCTGTCTCCCAGCAGCCCTTACTCGGCCAGCAAGGCTGGCGGGGAGCTTATTGCGAAGTCTTACTCTGAGACTTATGGCATGCCTGTTCTGATTACAAGGAGCAGCAATAATTTCGGCCCATTCCAGCATCCTGAGAAGCTTATTCCCCTTTTCATAACAAATGCCATTGAGAACAAGGCGCTCCCGTTGTATGGGGATGGCCTGCAGGTCAGGGATTGGATTTATGTAATTGACAATTGCGAGGCAATCCTTGCTGTGATGGAGAAGGGCAGGACAGGGGAGATATACAATATAGGCGCTGGCAACGAGTTCACTAATCTTGAAGTGACAGGGATGATTCTTTCTGAGTTGAAAAAGCCAAAATCCCTGATAAAGCTTGTGAAGGACAGGCCTGGGCATGACAAGAGGTATTCTGTTGACACTTCAAAGGTAAGGGAGCTTGGGTGGAAGCCTTCGCATGATTTCAGGAGGGCTTTGAAGGAAACTGTAGCCTGGTACAGGAATAACAGGGCCTGGTGGGAAAAAATCAAGAGCGGCGAGTTCCTTGAGTATTACAGGAGCCATTATTATGAAAAGCACGGGCTTAAGGAGGCATCACAATGAAAATCCTCATTTTAGGGGCTGACGGGCTTCTTGGAAAGGACCTTGTTTCAGTGTTCAGCAATGAAAAGGTTGTTGCCTGGAAGAGAAAGGACCTTGACATTACGAAGAAGGGCGATGTATCCAGAAAGATAGCTGAGCTGAAGCCTGATTTGGTGATTAATGCTGCAGCATACACTGATGTTGACGGGGCTGAAACAAGCAAGGAACTCTGCCTTGAGGTGAATGGCTATGCAGCAGGATATGTGGCTGATGCCTGCAGTCTTGCTGGGGCCTCTCTTCTGCATCTCAGCACAGACTATGTTTTTGACGGGAACCAGAACGGCTATACAGAATATGACCAGCCCAATCCTATTAATGTTCACGGCCAGGCAAAGGCGCTTGCTGAGCGGCTGATAAGGGAAAAGATGGAGAAATACTTCATAGTCAGGACTTCCGGGCTTTTCGGAAGGCACAGGTCAAATTTTGTTGATACCATAATCCGGCTGGCCAGGGAGCGCGACAAGATTGCTGTAGTCACAGACCAGGTCATCTGCCCTGGCTACACCAAGGATGTTGCAGTGAAGATTAAGGAAATTGTCTACAGTTGTGACTTCGGGATTTATCATGTTACCAATTCAGGCTCATGCAGCTGGTATGAGTATGCAAAGAAGATTATAGAGCTCGCAGGACTCAAGACTGTTGTTGTTCCAATCACCAGCGATGAGCTTGACAGGCCTGCAAGGCGCCCCAAGTGCTCCATACTTATCAACACAAAGCTTGAGCCCCTGAGGGGGTGGGAGGATGCGTTGAAGGATTATCTCGGGTTGGTCACGATTAAGGGCGTTATCCTTGCAGGGGGGACTGGCTCAAGGCTGCTGCCAATAACCAAGGTTACAAACAAGCATCTTTTGCCTGTCCATGACAAGCCAATGATATTTTATCCGTTGTTTTCCATGATAAATGCTGGGATAAGGAAGATTTTGCTGATTACCGGGACAGAGTGCGCTGGAGACTTCATGAAGCTTCTAGGCTCAGGGAAGGAGTTTGGGATTGACCTGACTTACAAGGTTCAGGATGGTGCGCTTGGGATTGCCCAGGCTTTGTCGCTGAGCGAGGATTTTGTCGGGAATGACAAGTTCGTTGCCATCCTGGGGGATAATATTTTTACTGATGACATTTCAGGCGAGATTGAGGCATTCAAGAACGGCACCGAGAGCGCCAGGATTTTCCTCAAGGAGGTTGGTGATGCAGAGCGCTTTGGTGTTGCCGAGCTTCAGGGCAACAGGATAATCGGGATTGAGGAGAAGCCCAGGAAGCCGAAGAGCAGGTATGCTGTTACAGGAATTTACATGTATAATCCTGATGTTTTTGAGATAATAAGGGCCCTTAAGCCCTCTGCTCGCGGCGAATATGAAATCACCGATGTGAACAATGAGTATATCAGGAAGGGCACCTTGGCATACAGCTTCCTGAATGGCCATTGGACTGATGCAGGAACTTTTGACTCGCTGTACAGGGCTTCAACAGTGGTCAGGGAAGATGAGCGCGGGAAGGAGAAAAAATAATCATCGCGATTCTCTATAGTTCTCCCTTGCCCAGTCCATGAACCTCTTTAGCCCTGCCCTTATGTCTACCTGGGGGTTGTAGTTCAGTTTTGTCCTTATCTTTGCCAGGTCAGGGCATCTTCTTTTTGGGTCAGCCATTGAGTATGCATCATTCAGCCCCCTTATCTCGTCCATCTTGAGGCTCGGGTCAAAAAGCTCGGCAATAATCATTGCCAGCTGCTTCATTGTTATCTCGTTGTTGTCATTCCCTACATTGAACGGCTCCCCGTTGTAGTTTGAAAGGAGCACTTTGAAGAAGCCTGTCATCGCGTCTGTTATGTAGCAGAATGTCCTTGTGTGGCTTCCCCCGCCATAGAGGGGAAGCGGCTTTCCCTGCATCATGTGCGAGACGAAATTAGGTATTACGCGGTAGTCGTCAAACCTCATTCCGGGCCCGAAGACGTTGAAGGGCCTCACCATCTTTACAGGCACTCCAAGGGTTTCGTAATACGCGATGCAGTATGTTTCTCCAAGCCTTTTTGACTCGTCATAGTTTGCCCTTGGTCCTGTGCATGATACATTCCCTGCGTATGTTTCAGGGGAAGGAACGGATTCAGGGGCAGGGTCTCCGTATACCTCGCTTGAGCTGAAGTAGAGCATGCTCTCCACTTTCTTGTCCTTGGCGAGCTCAAGTGCGTTTTTTGTACCGAGGGTTGCAACATCTATTGTCTCTATCCTTAATTCCCTGTAAAACTTTGGGGATGCTATTCCTGCTGCATGGATTATGAAGTGCACTGGCTCGTCTATCCTTATGGTGTCTTTTATGTTGTGCCGTATTGCCCTGAAGTTAGGGCCCTCCTCAATCCTGTATTTGACTCCTGTTGAGAAGTTGTCCACAGATATTATCCTGCATGGCTTTTCAAGGGAAGCATTGTTCAGGTAATCAATCACTCCAATGAAGTAATTCCCAAGGAATCCTGCGCCGCCAGTGATAAGGAGTGTCTTTCCGCTTAGCTTGCCTGATATGTCTGAAATGTTTTTTGCTATTTTTTCCATGTCCTGCTCTATTATTGCGCTTTTCATCTGTTTGCAAGCTCAAATTTTATTGTGTGTTCCTTGAACTTGTCCGTGTCCCGATTTCCTGGAGTGAGGTTCAGGAATGTTGAGTCTTCAAGGAATATCATAGCATGCGCTATCATTGGGGGCGTTGTTACAAGGTCTCCTGCCTGCACAGTCACCCTTTCTTCCCTTGCGTCTTTCTTTTTTAGGTCTTTTGATATGCTTTCGTATTTTCCGCTTATGAGATAGACATATTGCGTTTGTTCAGGATGGTAGTGGTTGCCTCTTACTGCACCTTTCATGCTGGTTATTATTGCCACATGGGATATTGGCTCTTCAAGGATGTTTGTGATTGCCCCCCTTTGGTCAGTGAATGCCGGGCTTATCCTTTTTATTGTCTCGTTTGTCATTCTATCCGTAGGTTTGGCAGCGGTATTATAAATTTTGTCCCCTTGTCTCTGAGGCTGGTTGTCTTTGAAAGTATTTCTGTGGCAAAGTTCCATGCCAGTATCAGTATGTAGTCCGGCTTTTGCTCTTCAATTGCCACAGGGTTTTTTATTGGTATGTGGGTTCCTGGTGTGAACAGGCCTACTTTCATCGGGTTGTCCTCTATTATGAATTCTATTTCATCCCTTCCTATGCCGCAGAAGTTGAGCAGGGTGCTTGATTTTGCAGGAGCCCCGTATCCAGCTGTTTTTTTGCCTTTTTCCCTTATTTCTCTCAGGCAGTCAGTCAGCTTTTTCTTTGTGCCGTTCACTTTGTCTGCAAAGGCAGTGTATGTTTCACATTTGTCTGCCCCTATGCTTTTTTCATGCCTGAGAAGCTCTTCAACTGACGGGTCTTCCCTATGCGCTGAGCCTTGCAGTGCAGCGTATACCCTTATGGAGCCTCCGTGCGTATCAACCCTTTCTGCCCTGAATATCCTCATTCCCTGCTTTTCAAAGAAGTTCCTGAGTGATATCAGGGTGTAGTATGAGAGGTGCTCGTGGTAGACGTTATCAAATGTCATTTTCTCCAGCATGTCTGCCATGTATTGCACCTCTATTATGTATGCGCCGTTGTCCTTGAGAAGCATCTTCACGTTCCTTGCAGCTTCATGTATGTCATTTATGTGGGCAAACACGTTGTTTGCTGTTATTATGTCTGCCTTTCCTTTTCTTCTTAGTATCTCTTCTGCTGATTTCTCGCTGAAGAAGTCGTTTATTGTCTCTGCCCCTTCCTGATTTGCCATTCTGGCAAGGTTTTCTGCTGGCTCAATTCCTATTGCCATCACTCCCTGGTTTTTGAAAGCCCTGACCAGCAGGCCGTCGTTGCTTCCTATGTCAACTGCAAGCGAGTTCTTTCCAAGGTGGAACTCCCTTGTTATGCTCTCTGCCATCCCTGTGAAGTGCTGTACAAAGGTCTTTGTTGTTGATGACACGTAGAAGTAGTTCCTGAACATCTTTTCAGGCTCTACAGCATAGCTTAGCTGGACTAGTTTGCAATGCTCGCAGAAGCACAGCTCAAGCGGGAACTTTGGCTCGGAATCATTAAGCTGGTCTTTTGAGAGAAAGCTGTTTGCAAGCGGCTGCACTCCCAGGGAGAGGAATTTTTTCAGGTTGCTGTTATTGCAGATTCTGCAGTTCATTTGTTGCTGGGTCTGATACCCCGCCCCTTGGGGCGGCCTCCGTTATTATTTGCTGGGAAATTCCCAGCAACATTGAAAATCCCAACACTCATTACTGATACCCCGCCGCTTGCGGCGATTGGGATTTTCATTTTTTCTGCAATCAGGGCATTTTTTATAAAGATTGTGGAACAAAAACATTTATATCCTGTCCTGCTGATTCTTTTATCATGGCTGGCAATATAAATCTTGCTGTGGTTGGTGCAGGAAGGTGGGGATTGAACTGCATAAGGGCTTTTTCAGGGTTTAATGATGTTGATTTAAGCTGGGTTTGCTCTGCAAGCGTGCCTTCTGCAAGGTCTGCTTTGGGCAGTGTGGCGTTGAAGTCTGCCCCGATGATTACTGCAGACTTCAATTCTGTCCTGTCCGATTCTAAGGTTGATGCTGTCGCTATAATCACGCCTGGCTCTACTCATTACCCGCTTTCCAAGAAGGCGTTGAATGCCGGAAAGAGTGTTTTTGTTGAGAAGCCTGCTGCTTTCAGATCCAGGGATGTTCTGGAGCTGGTGAAGTTAGCTGAGAAAAAGAAGCTCGTTTTTGCAGTCAGTGACATCCACCGCTTTAATCCTGGGATTATCAGATTGAATGGTGATTTGAAAGGAGGGTTGTTTGGGAAGCTGGATTATGTCAGCGTTTTTCACGCTGGCAACGGCCCTGTAAGGGCTGATATGAGCGCCTTGTGGGATTTTTTCCCGCATTCTGCCTCTATTTCAATGTTCCTTTCAGGAGAGAGCCCTGTAAAGGTCAGCGCCGCTGGAGGCTCTTTCCTTAAGCAGGGGATTGAGGATGTTGTCACAATGAAGCTTTCCTTCAAAAACTCTTCAGCATTTGCTTTTGGCAGCTGGCTGTATCCCTTAAAGAAGATGGAGGTTGTTGTTGTCGGGGAAAAGCTTTATTCTGTTTTTGACGATTATGCGAAAGATAAGCTGAATTATTCTGGAAGCCCTCCAAGGCTTTCTGCTGGCAGGTTTGTAGTTGATGATGATGGGGCGAAGCCTGTTCCAGTCTCTGGAGAAAGGCCGCTTACAGGGATGCTGAGGCATTTTGCTGATTGCGTTAAGAAAGGCAGGCAGCCAATTAATGGGGGTATGCCTGCTGTTCAGGTTGCAAGAGTCCTTGAGTCTGCCCAGAAGTCCCTGGCAAAGGGCGGTTCACCAGTTATTATTTAAGCAGCCTTCTGGGTAACGTGAAGTGACAAATTTTAAATAAGCCCCTTTTTCCCTCATCATTATGAAGATACTTATAGTGACTTCAAAGTTCCCCAGGTTTGCAAATGACCCCCAGCCTCCATTCGTGTTCTATTTTGCAAAGGAGCTTGTGAAGCTTGGGCATGAAGTGGAGGCTGTTGCGCCCCATGATAAGGGAGCAAAGGATGAGGAAGTCCTGGAGGGCATCAGGATTCGCAGGTTCAGGTATTTCTTCCCAGAGTCTTTGCAAAGGCTTTCATACGGCCCTGGCATCCCGACCAACATCACAAAGAGCCTTTTTGCGGTTCTCCAGATGCCCTTTTTCATAATAGCAGAGATACTCGCTACAAGAAGGGCTGCAAGGAAGTTCAGGCCTGACGTGATTCACGCCCACTGGGGATTTCCTCAGGGGCTGGCAGCCAGGTTTGCTGGCGTTCCTTACTTCATTAATTTTTATGGCGGGGAGTTCGCCATGGCAAGGAAGTTCAGGCTTATGTGGCTTCTGAAAGGGATTGTCAGCCGTTCAGCCGGGAGCTTTACAGTCACCAATTATTATGTCAACCTTATGAGGTCTTCAGGTTTGAATCTCTCAACTACCCCGATTCCATTGGGAGTTGACACCTTCAAGTTCAGGCCCGGGGTGAAGGGTTCTGAAGAGATAAGGAGGAAGTTCTGCAGGAGCAATGAGATGATGGTTTTGTTTGTCGGCAGGCTTGTTGAGAGGAAGGGGCCTGATTACCTGGTTTCTGCATTCAGGAAAGTTGCATTGGAAGTCCCGAATGCACGGCTTGTTATGGTTGGGGGCGGCCCTATGGAAGCTTCTCTCAAGAAGCAGGCAGAACAGCTAGGCATTTCAGGAAAAATAGCTTTCTGTGGTGAGATACCGAATGCTGAGCTTCCTAAGTATTATTGCGCTGCTGACATTTTTGTTCTTCCTTCAATAATTGACAGGCACGGCGACATGGAAGGGCAGGGCGTTGTATATGCAGAGGCTATGGCCTGCAAGATACCTGTTATAGGGACTGATACCGGCGGGATTCCTGATGTAATTTCAAGGGATGTCGGCCTTTTGGTGAAAGAAAAAGACCCTGAGGACTTGGCTAACGGCATTATTAAGCTCCTGAAGGACAGCAAGCTTAGAAAATCAATGGGGGAAAAGGCTTATAAGCTTGTCCAGGAGCGCTTTTCATGGGATAGGATAGCTGAGGTGTATGTGAGGATTTTCAAGGGTGCGGGTAAATGAGGATTCTTGGAATTAACCACAGCCATGATGCTGGCGCTGCCATTATTGAGGATGGCAGGATTGTTGCTGCTGTTAATGAGGAGCGCCTTAACAGGGTCAAGCTGTATTGGGGGTTTCCTTTCCTTTCTATTAAGGAAGTGTTGAGGATTTCAGGGATAGAACCTGGCAAAATTGACTATGTCGCTATCTCTAACATCACCCCTGGCTCAGGCATAGGCAGGGAGTATCATGATTATAATTTCAGGAGAAAAATGATGGGTTATTTGGCGTACCTCCCTTTTATTTTCGGCTCAAATGCCTTTGCCTCTTTTTACAGGTCTTTTTACAGGATTTTCAGGAGCAGCGGAAAGCTCTCTTCTTTGCTCAGGAAGCAGGGTATTGATGCTCCTGTTGAGTTTATTGAGCATCATGAAGGCCACGCTGCTTCAGCCTTGTACACTTCGCCTTTTGATGATGACACTCTTGTAATTACAACTGATGGGGCTGGTGACGGGTATTGTTCTACTATATCAACAGTCAATTCAAGCTTTGAGATGAACCGAGTTGCAAAATCTACATTTTTCAATTCGCCGGCATCAATTTATGGCTACACCACTTATAATCTCGGTTTCACTCCGAACAAGGATGAGGGCAAGCTTACCGGCCTGGCCGCGCATGGAAAGGCAGAGAGGACTTATGAAATTTTCAAAAAGATTGAGACTGTAAAGGGGCTTCATTATAAGGTTAATATGTATCCCCCTTGGGGGTTTCATGCCGTGAAAAAGCTGCATCACCTGTTGTGGCATAAGAGGCGCGAGGACGTTGCTGCAGGGCTTCAGAAGAGAAGCGAGGAGGTCGCTGTTGCTCTCGTCACAAACGCATTAAAGAAATATCCGAGGGGGAATATTGCCCTTGCAGGGGGGCTTTTTGCTAATGTGAGGATTAATCAGGAAATCTCCAGGATTCCCGGAGTCAAAAAAATCTACATCCACCCCCACATGGGCGATGGCGGTCAGGGCGTTGGTGCTGCCCAGTTGCTTTGGGCGGACAGGCTTTTGGACAGGGGCCATAAGCCGAAGCCGGTTTTCCACGACAATGTTTATCTCGGGCCCGGATTCAGCGATGATGAAATTGAGTCTGCCTTGAGGAAAGGCAATCTGAAGTACAGCTTTGTTCAGGATATTGAGCAGGAGGTTGCAGAGCTGGTGAAGAACAGAAAAGTTGTAGGAAGGTTTAACGGCAGGATGGAGTATGGGCCCCGAGCTTTGGGCAACCGCTCAATAATTGCAAGCCCTACAGACAAGACTATTAATGATTGGCTGAATAAAAAATTAAAGCGTACAGAGTGGATGCCTTTCGCCCCTTCAATGATGCGCGAGCATGCTGAGGAGTACTTCAACAATTTCGCAGTAGGAGAATATGCTGCGAAATTCATGACAATTACCTTTGACTGCACTAAAACATGCGCTAAGAACGCTCCTGCCATAACTCACATTGATAATACAGCAAGGCCGCAGACTGTTGCAAAAGCCCAGAATCCCAGTTACTACAAGCTACTAACCATATACAAAGAGCTGTCAGGCCTTCCGATTTTCGTGAACACCTCATTCAACGAGCATGAGCAGCCGATAGTATGCTCGCCAAAAGACGCAGTGGACTCGTTCAAGCAGGGCAACATAGACTGCCTTGCTATTGGGAATTATCTGGTGGAATGATGGGTAAAAACATTGAAACAATTGTGAGGGGCCTTCTGAAATCTTTCAAGCACATGATGGAAAGAAATCCTCAAGGTTTTCTTGATGGAATCACAGCATGGCTAAAAACATCAAAAGGCCAGGATATTCTTCATTCAATGTACGGAAATATGAATACAGTTTACTATTTAGGCAGGGTTTCGTGTGATGCGCCTGTTGATGTTGGGCTCTATTTGTTCCATGCGCTTCAAATAATGGAGGAACAGGAGCCATCTTCAAATGTTTCTGAATATTTGCAGAAGGAGGAACAAGCAAGGTCTTGGCTTGGCATTGCTGTTGAGAACAGATATGTCAAGTTTACTGGCGGAGAGATTGAAATGACTGACTTGGGAAGGCTGTTTTATAACATAATGATTGATGAGCAGAGAAGGCAGCATAATGACAAGATTGATGGCTTGCAATATTGATGCACTTGCTATTGGGAATTACCTGGTTGAGTAATCAGCTAGCCCTTATCGCTCATGTTTACTACTCATAAGATACGAATTTACCGAAAGCTTTTTATAGTGGTGTTCACTTGACCTTTTATTAGGTGTAATGAATGACTTCAGTGGCACGATGCTCAATAGATGGATTGCTGTCCCAGGTTGATGGTGAGGACAGGTTTGTACCGCTAAAGAGTATTGTATTTGGGTCTGTTGAATACAATTGTACCATAATAGGGGCCAAGGTAGGCATGTCTATCCCATTAAGTCATTATGCAGATGATGCTGTGTCTCAAGCAAGAAGTCTTGTTGGCATCACACCTAATGAGCCTGCATTAAGGAACCTTCCAGTTCAGCTCAGGCAGACAGGTGTTTCCTCAACTGCTGGAATGCCTTACCGAGTAGATTTGCCTCTCAATTATTCAAGCCCTGCTTCTGATGATGCTGCTGGTATGGCTGCTGGGGTTATTGCAGGCGCAATCATCGGTGTTTTGGTTTACAAGGGTTTAAAATCGCTGGTTTCTAATACATATCAGGGGATTATAGCTGACCTAGGGGCATGATAACTGCTCTTGCTATTGGGAATTACTTGGCGAAATAATATAGTGGTTTAGATTGGATATTTGGATTGGAATTGGTTATTTTTGTTGTAGCTGGAGCAATAGCATTAATCGCCAAGGCAATAAGATAATAAAACTAAAGCCCCGATTCTATTAAGTAAATCATCAAGTGCGAAGCCCAATCGTGAGTGTGCCCCGAGTAATAATTGATTTTAACTTATAGAATTTTACGAAGTTTTTGCCCTCGAAAAATTCCCCTCGCAACGTGAGGCATCCCACACGTTGCAGAGCTGGAGAATTTTTCAGAGATGGCAAAAATTTGGGAAAAATCGGGAAATTGCTTGGCATTTTAGCGTAAGCGACCCAATTTCTCGTTTAAGCGGTGTTAAACTCTTTTACCCTACAAAGTGGGGTAAAACTGCGTCCGCAGAGTCGAGAAAGAGGGCGTTCTATCCAATGAGCAAAGCGATACATCAAGAACAAGTATCGAGGGGGACATTTCGTCAGTTAGTCGTTTAGTTTAGTCGTTAGGGGGAGTTCTGTTCGCCGTCGTTTTTCATCGGAATCTTTATATAGAAGTTGTGCTTAATCTTATGATATATCACAATAAAGGGGAAGTTCCGTATATGGTTAATACAAGACAGAAGATCATAGATTATCTGAAAAAAGCAGACTGGCCATCAACTACTGAGGATATAGCTGCTGATGTAAAAGTTTCTTGGAATACTGCACAGGTTCATCTTCTAAAATTACTTCACGAGGGAGTTGTTCGATATAAAAAAGTTGGAAGGCAAAATCAGTTTTGGCTAAATGCAGGATATGAAAAATATTTTAAGGGGTAATCAAAATGACTATAAAAGGAGATGCCGGAGAAATCTTGCTTTTTATGTATGATTGCTATGTAAATGATAAAGGTTCTGTTAATCCAGAAGAATTATTAAAAACTACCAAGTGGGAAGGCAACAGGATAGACAGAGCAGTCAAATACCTAAAAGAAATAGGGGCTATAGATATCATTTTAATTATGAGCAACCATCAAGGAGTTCAACATTTTATTTTAAAGA
>JACPTE010000029.1 GCA_016192945.1 Candidatus Woesearchaeota archaeon | reverse complement strand
GCAGTATTGGAAAAACATCAAGATCTGGTTGGCGACAAGAATCTTTTTTAACTTGTATGAACTGAAAAGACAGCTATGTTTGGCATTAAGAAGAAATTTTTTAATACCCAAAAGATACGATTATTAATGTTATATGCTATAGATCATTTGTTTCTACTCCTTTGTATGGCGAACTATCTACCCAAACTTTTGCTTCTTTTGGAACATCGTTCTCAGAGATTTTTTGAGTGGTTCTTTCCAAGGCTACTTCTATTTTCAGCCCTTTACTTAGTATTTTATCTAGCTCTTCTTGCCTAATCATAATATGAAGTGTTTTAACCTGCCATCCAAAATAATCAATGATTATTCCCTCTTTCTTAAGTAATGAACAAACGGCATGAACCCACCTGTTACATAGAGCAGGGACTTCTAGCGGGTCGTAGATTTCTCTTGACCAAAGGTATATCGATATGGATTTACCATTGTTATTTGCTAGTGTTATGCCAAGCTCTGGGAATTTTAAGAACCCCCTATTCCATCCTTTGAGTTTTGATTCGTAGCCTGCCTTAAAATTTGAAGCTCCCTCCAGAATAGGGGCCTTAATGTGCAATGCATGCAAATTTGCTTTATTCAAACCACGTCTCGCACCTACCGATAAAATTTTTTTACTAAGGCTATTTTCTTGGATTTTCTCCTGTAAATACTGATAAATTTCTTCATTAGACTTATTAGAAAATGATTCTTCAAGACACCATACAGAACGGCCTATTTTTTTAACTATACCCAATCTTTTGATATTTTTCATATAGGGGTTTAGAGTTTGTTTCGTGATTTCAAGCCTATTGCATATGTTTATGGGGCCTTTGCCGGCTCTTATCGTGTCAAATATGGTAAAGTAAAGATTTCGCTTTTTTACTAAATTTTTTACTTTTGGAGCAATAGAATACGCTCTAATTAAATAGCCACGACTAACAATCTCAATAGGATAACCATTTTGAACCAATCGAATTGCAGCCCGTTCACTTTCTTCTTTTTTCAGGCCGTAATGAAGCCCAAGAAATTGTGTCCAAGTTTTAGAATTAATAAATACTTTCTGAAAATCTGCTTGGGGTTTCTTGCCAAATTTTTTAATAATCCCCGGCCAAAGTATATCAAGAAAGAAATCAGTGCTCATTTATGCGTGCTTTTATCTCACGCAGCGTATCAACCAGCTCCTTTAAGTCGAATCCTTTTAAACTCGTCTTCTCATCAGCCAGTTGCGCCGGTGAAAAATGAAGCTTTTCACCCCGCATTTCCGGGGCCTTTCCCGTCCCGGATTCTAATTTCTTCATTTTAGCGTTCATTTTGACTCTTGCTCCAGTAATCTTATAATTGAATATCGAATAGCACCGGACATACTTCTCCCATGTCTTTGACAATACTTCATGAGATTTGATTTTGTTATTTCATCAATTCTGAAAATAATGGGGGTCATACCGAGAAAGTATTTTATATTCGATGTATATATATTCTTCAGGGGTGAACTAAGTTGTCCACCCCTTTGCATGATACAGTTTAGAGGCAATACTTATGAGCACAAATCAGAATGAGCAAGCGTATATAAAAAACAGGTTGGCAATTCTTGAGTGCGCAGCTGAATTGAACAAACTCGTCAGACTCGTTGACATAGAAAAAAAATTAAAATTGTCCAGGACAATAATTATCAAACATTGCAAAGAATTGATTAGTGATAAACTTTTGGAAAAAGATGCCAAAGGTTGCTATCGAACTACTAAACTTGGTCTTGACGAAATTGAAAAACTTAAAAAGGACATTAATAAAGTTTTAAACCCACATGTCAATACTTCACAGACGATGACTTTGTCTTCCTTACTTTCTTCAGATAGAGAAATTCCCAACAATATGGTTTTAGATATGCCTGGGAGCGTTTCCGTAAAGTATATGCCTGATACGGCGGAAGCGAAAGATCGGCTAAATCAACATGTGAGCAATATTAAAAGAGAAGTGGAACAGATAGTATTAGAAAATCCTAAAATCGGTTTATTTCAAATCTCTGCATCAGCAAAGATCAGCAAGAAAAAAGATGAAGATAATGCTGATGAAAATTAAATTTCGGCTCATTTCCTTACTTCTTTCTTGATAGCCTCTATGATATTCGGATTCTTTAATGAGTGTAGTATTGAGACAATTTCTGGGTCAGCAAGCAATCCCTTCAGTTCTTTAAACTCGGCCATTTCTTTTTCTTTATTGGTCTCAAAGACTATGGCTCCGGCAGTTCCCAGCCCCTGCTTGCATTTATTGCATTGAATGTTTCCATACGGATTATCATAGCCGCAATGTTGGCATAATTCTGGATTTTCTGTTTTTTCTTTTTTGGGTTTTATTCCTTGTTCTTGTTGTAGTGCTTCAAGAACGTCATCTTCAGCCAAATGCACATATGTATTCGCCATATCTGGATTGGCATGACCCATCATTTTCTGGGCCAATGGCCAAGCAAATTTGCAGTAAGCTGCCGTGGCTACTGTGTGCCTAAGGATATAGGGATAAACTCGCTTAGTTATGCCAGCGTTCCTTGCTATCCGCTTTAGAATAGTGCCAAGCATAGACAATGTAATGGGCTTGCATGTCCTTTTGGTAATCCAAAGAGGGGAATTAAGGTCATCTTTAGAATCCTTAGAAGGATGCTCCGCTAACCATGCCATGACCAAATCCTTGTTTTTGAGTATAAATATTGGTCTTTCGCCAGCACTTCTTGCCAACTTTCCAGCTGTATAGATTTTAACATGATCCCCATTAGGTTTTACGCTGCTTATTGTAAGATTAAGAGCTTCTCCAGGTCGGCAGCCGCTTTCAGATAAAATACCAATGAGTGCTCGCCACATATTGTTCGGGGCACAAACTATCAACTGCCTAACCTCATCAGGAGTAAGCAAGTTTTCTTTTTTCAGCTTATTAGGTGGCTCCGGTGTCTTAATCCAACTGTAGATTTCAGAAGATTTCTTGTAGCTTCTCATTAGGGCTTTGAAAAGCTTCTTGCACATTATTTTTGTCCAGTCAGCATATTTCGAGCTTTCAAGCCCTTTCATAAGCTCTATTGTGTCTGCCTTGGTGAGCTTCCTGAAATCCTTCTTGGTCAGCTTTCCAAGCCTCCTTAGATGGTATATGCATATCGATAGCCTCTGCTTTGAGACGCCCCTGGCCTTGGCCTCTTCCAAGCAATTAAGGATGTTCTTTTTGTTAGCTTCAATAATCCCTTCATCCTTTTCAAGGATGCTCAAGGCTTTATCCAAAACGTTGTCCAAGTCGTATATCTCTGGTTTCAGGTCTTTTCCCATCTCGTTAGCCTCTTCTTTTGGTGTCCGAATCAGTATATAAAGATTCGAGAAAGTCCGGCTAACTCATACAAAGAAAGGATGCCCCTACCGGGATTTGAACCCGGGTCAGGACCTCCGCAGGGTCCTATCATGTCCAGCTAGACCATAGGGGCACAACACTGATGGTTATGGTTGCTTTTTAAAGGTTTAGCGAAGTGGGTTTGGCATTGAAAATTCCCGAGATTGCATGCAAGACGCTCCATTAACTGCGGTATTTCAATAAGAGTTGCTTGAGCCCTCTCCTGGCTGAGTCGCTGCTTATCCTGTCAAGGATTCCGGGCATCAGTGGTGTGAACGGCTCAAACACATATGCTTCGTTGGCGTATGTTTTCCTCGCCATTATCGCCTGGTAGATGTCAGTTTCCAGCAGGCGGGTAATGAATGTCCCGAATTTTGACAGGGTGGTATTCAGCTGTGACAGGTCATCCAGAATCACGACTTTCCTTCCCTCTGCCTCTGACCTCAGTTCTTCCAGCTCTGTCTGGCTTAACACAGGGAATACATCTCCCATTTTTCTGGACATCCTTACCGGATGCAGCCTGCTATTTCTGGAGCCTGCTGATATGTATTGATGGAATACGCTTATGCCTGGGTGAAGACCGCTGTTTCCTATTGGGATTAGCAGTATGTCTGAGCCTCCCAGTGCTTGATGCATCTTTTGCGCCATGGCTCCTGCATCTGTTGGCCTTGAATATATCATCTTGTAGAATTTTATAGGGTAGGCTATCGGAGTTGCCATGATTTCATGTGGAAGGTTTTTTAACGATTCTGGAAGCGGTGCATCCTGCTGTGAGTAAATGCCCATCAGGTAATGCAGCGCATCCTTTTGCAGGGAGTATATTTCAGGGTTTGTATGCAGTATTCTGAGCTCTGTTTCAATCGGCAGGCAGAGCATGCTTGATGCTGTTTCCTGAATATTTTTGGCTGCCTGGATGATTCCACTCCATAGGAGCAGGCTATAGGCGTAGGCTTGATGGGGAGGAAGACTCGCCTTTAGTTTTTCAACTACCTCTCCCAAGGTCGTTATGAATTCCTGTTTTCTTGGGATTTGCTTTTTTTCGTATTCATCCCTTAACAGTTCTGCCAGTCCCATAAGCTAAGATAAGCTTGAAAAGTTTAAAAAACTTATTATTTTTACCATTACAGAATAGTAACGATTCTATGCATCGGTTGTCAAAAATCTTTTATATCTTCATTTTATCTCCCTTGATATGCCAATTGGCCGCCTGGTTGAGGCTTTGCAGTCCAAGGAGATTACTGAACTTCTTGAGATTATCAGGAAGAATGCCAGCCTGGTTGATGAGCAAAAAAGCTCTATTGAGGCGCTTGGGAGGGAGGTTTCAGGGCTAAGCTCTGAAATCGGGTCTTTAAAGAAAAGCAATCACGAGCTTTCTGATGGTGTTAAGGCAGCTGCTGATTCTGTCCGCCAGCTTAATGCTGAGCTTGAGGATTCTGTCACTGACCTAAAGCTATTGAAGTCCCAGCTCCAGTCAAGGGTTGCGGAGAAGATTGAGTCAGAGTTCAGGGTGCTGCTTTCAAGATTTGAGAAAGATGTTGAATCCATTGGGCGCATGAAGGCTGAGATGGCTGGCTTTGCCTCTGAGGCCTCAAGGCTGAAAGCTGAGGTTGAAAGGCTGAACAGGATTAGCAGCTCTATAAAGTCTGCTGATTTTGAATTGGCGGACTATGCCAGGCGCCTTGCTGCTGATGATGCTGAAAAACTGAGGCTGATGAGGCAGATTGACAGCCTTGAAAGGCTGGTTTCCAGGCTAAGGAAGCAGGGAAGGTGACTGCAATCACGCTTTTTCAGGTGATATGACTATCTTATTCCCTATCTTGGTTATAGAAATCTCTGTTTCATCATCCAGTTTTAATTGCTTTTCAATATCAGCAGGTATCCTGAATACCAGCCCGTTTCCGCTTTTGGACAGCTGCCTGTAAAGTTTCAGTGGCTCTGGCCAGATTCCGAGTCTTTTTGATGCGATAACTATGCGTTTTGTTTCTTCCTCCATGGGTATTTCTTCATTGCAGCTATTGCACCGTTCCCCCTTCACAACGAAAACATATCCGTCCAGTTCAAGTATTATGTCTTCTGCTTTTACAAGCTCCCCTCTCTCGCATATTGGGCATTTTCTCATTTTCCTTCAGCTCCGGATATCACGATTATTTCCTTATATTCTTCATCCTTTGCGTATATTATTTTCCTGCTTCCTGTTTTTGCTCTAACGTATGCCTCATATTCGTTTTTGCCGGTTTTTTCTGTTCTATATGCTGTTTCTATGGCCTTCCTGAGCTGTTCTATGTCGTAGTCCCACTTGCGCATATAATCCAGAGTAAAGTGTTTTGTGGGCCTCACCCTGTAATCCGAAATGTCCATACATTATCACTACAATTTGTAATATTTTTGTTATATATAAATATTGCTATAATCAGCCATATCAATCAGATATTTTTAATAGTGCTTATCTGTTCCAACTGCCATGCTCCAGCGTCTCCAGAAGATAATGGCCTCAGCAGGCATTGCCTCCAGGAGGAAGTGCGAGGAAATAATTGCCGCAGGGCGTGTCACAGTTAACGGCTCTGTTGCCAGGATAGGGCAGAGTGCTGACCCGGATAAGGACCATGTCAAGGTTGATGGTAAGCTGATTGGCAGCGAAATGAAGGTTTACATTGCCCTTTACAAGCCTAAAGGCTATGTGACAACCTCTGCTGACAAGTTCGCGAAGAGGATAGTCACAGACCTTGTTCACATCAAACAGCGTGTTTATCCTGTTGGCAGGCTTGATGCTGATGCTGAGGGCCTGCTTCTGATGACTAATGATGGCGACTTTGCAAACAGGGTGATGCATCCCAGCTATAATGTTGACAAGGTTTATGTTATAAGGCTTGAAAGGGTGCTAAGCAGGTCGTGCTTAAAGCAGCTTGAATCTGGCGTTGTTATTGATGGCATTAAGACCTGGCCTGCAAAGGCAAGGTATTTAAGCCCTGACATGAGGCTGGTGGAAATCACGATTCATGAGGGAAGGCATAAGATTGTGAAGAGGATGTTCAGGGAGGTTGGGAATTATGTCGTTTCCCTGGTCAGGGTCAGGATTGGCAATGTCTCCCTTGGAAGCCTGAAGCCAGGCAGCTTTAGGCATTTGACAGAGAGGGAAGTGAACGGTTTGAGGGCTGAATGAGCTGGGTTGGGAAAAATCTGGATAAGTCATGGAGGGTTATCTGGAAGGCAAGGCCCTATATACTTGCAGCCCTGGCTATTGAGATTGTCTTCGGGATAGTTGGGTTTTATTTCCCGGGCTTCCTGGCTGAGCAGCAGCAGAAGCTTATAAGCGACATAATGCAGCTCACGGCAGGCAAGGGGTTTATTGAGCTTGCCCTGGTGATAATCCTCAACAACCTCCGCGCTTCCATGATTGGGCTGGTCCTGGGCATTGGCTTTGGCGTCATTCCAGTGCTGGTGGCTGCCATGAACGGCTATTTTCTTGGCTCTGTCATGGGCAGTGTATGGAAGAGCATCGGCTCCAAGGCCTTCCTGTTTATCATTCCGCACGGGATTTTTGAGATTCCTGCTTTCACGGTTGCGTTTGGGTTGGGCTTGAAGTTCGGGTTTTGGTTTAAGGAAAAGAGGAAGTGGGCTTTCATAAGGAGAAGCTTCACGGATTCTGTGAGGGCATACTTCTTCATAGTTGTGCCCTTGCTTGTTGCTGCCGGGCTAATAGAAAGTGCGCTTATTGTTGCGCTTTGACAAGTGGCTGGAAGAAGGCACAAATATTATTGTTTATTTTTGTCTGATATTATAGTTCCATTATCAAGCTTCAGCTGTTCTGTTTTATCCTCCTGACCGACCTGCCCTTTTATGTCTGCTGCAATTGCCGGCCCGATTATAATGGCTAATGCAGCAGTGTCTGCCTTTTTCACAGCCCCTATGTCTGTTATCCCACTATTGAAAAGTTTTCTTGCCCTCACCCGCCCTATTCCCTTTAGTTTCAGCAGGGGAAGAAGCTCTTCCTTCACTCCGTGCTTTATTCTTACCCTTATCCTGCCAAGCTCCCTGGACTGGCTTGTTAGTTGAAGCAGCCTTCCAAGCTCCATGGATGAGTAAACCAGCCAGTCTGCTATGTTCAGCTTTGCGTGTATCTCGCCAGGCCTTACATTGTATTTTTGAAGCAGGTATTCCTCGTCCTTTTCATCCATCCATTCATTCAGGAACATTGCTGTCTTCACGGCATTGATGAATTCCTCATGCTCCTCCTCGTACATTGATGGCTCTTCCTGCAATAATTTGCCCTCTGCATGGAGGAGGGTTTCCTGCACTGCTTCATAATCCCTCGCAGCAACCCTTAGCAGGGGCCTCATTTCAAGGCATGATGATATCATGATAAGGTAGGGGAATGCCTCTGTCGCTTTCCCTGCCTTTTGCATGCAGGTTATGATGTGGTGTGCTGTGAGCGGGTCAAGGTAAAGCTCTGCGACTCTCCTTCCGGTAATTGTAGGCACTATCCTGTTTTCATTATCAAGCTCGCTGGCTGATGTGAATTCCTCTTTCTCGTTTATGAATCCCCATTCTGCCAGCAGCCCAAGCATCTTCAATAATATTTGTTTCAGCTTGGCAGTGTCCTTGTATTGGTGCGCCCAGAATGTCCTTGAGAAAAATTCGTTGATTTCTGTCATTGTTGTAACGAACCTTGTTGATATCAAGGACAGGATATAAGTCCTCAATGCAGGCTCTACTGCAAGCTTTGAGTATATATCCTCTGGCTGCCCGAGCACGTATCTCTCGTATATCTGCTTTTTTTCAGGCTCTGTGGATGCTACGGCGATTGCCTGGCCTTCAGTGTCAAACTTAGGCCTTCCTGCGCGCCCTGACATCTGAAGGTACTCAAGCACCGGTATCCAGTTCATTCCTGTCCTGCCGTATCTTTTCAAATCCCTGATTATTGCCCTGTAAGCTGGAAGATCTAACCCTGAGGCAAGAGTCGGGGTGCAGCAGATTATCCTTATAAGCCCGCTCCTGAATGAGTTCTCTATGGCAGTTCTTTGCTCATGTGTAAGCCCGCTGTGGTGGAATGCTATGCCTTTCTTTATGCAATAAGCAAGCCGTTCGCACTGCTTCGTGGGCCTGCTTAGTGAGTGCAGGAGTTCAAGCGACAGCTTTTCCAGCTCCGGGCTGCCTGCCCTGGCTTTTTTTGATATCTCCTCTGCAGCCTTTTCAGCGCTTGGCTTTGTCCCGAGGAAGATTAGCGCCTGCTTTCCTGAGCTTATGGTGTCCAGCGCTATGTTTGTTGTCTCGTTGGATGTTGGCTGCTGGATTTTTATTCGTTCCATTCTAGCTTATGATGCCCTCAACAAGTTTTATTGCCCTTATATGGATTGGGTCTTGGGTGTATTCTCCGGGAGATATAAGGATTGTGTATGCTCCTATCAGCTTCCCTCCATAAATGTCAGTCCACTTCCTGTCGCCAACCACTGCAATCTGGAATGGCTCCAGTGGATGAAGAAAATCAAGGGCTGGTGTGAAGGAATTGGTGTGTGGTTTTCCGGGATTTGCCATGAAGACATTCATTGAAAAGATGGCCTCAAGTGAATTTACTCTTTCAGTGCTTGAAGTATTTGTAACAGCGCACATGCGGAAACCCAGCTCATCGGCTTGGCGAAGCTTTTTCGTTATCTCCTTCGGGACAACATATGAGTGATATGGCATCAGTGTCCCATCAACATCAAAAATCAGCGCTCTTATTCCCATTGACCACAGGTTCTCAAGGTATATGCCAGCTACGCTGTGGTAAGTATCATTTGGCTTCCACAGCTCCGGGTGGATTAATGGGGCGGCATAAAGATTGACAAGCTCAACAAGGCTCATGCATGCAGGTTTATTTGATGCATTAAAAAATCTGTGGGTTATTTATGTCTGACATTATATAATGGGCCCGCTGTGACTTTCAGGGCAGGCTAAAGCCTAGCCTCTTTGAACACAGGACCACCCGATTATCAGTCGGGCGCACCAACCAGGCTATGCTACGGGCCCAATAGGCCTGGTGTCAAGGTTTTTGTTTAAAAAGCTTTTTGAAAAGAAAACACGCCCCAGGGCAGACTCGAACTGCCGACCTTGCGGTTAACAGCCGCACGCTCTACCTGTTGCTCCATGCTTAATGGCATGTCTAAGCTACTGGGGCATTAAAGACTCAAACTCTTGTAGAGTTGAGACAACTGGACATTCAATCCATTTATAAAATTTTCTTGTAAAAAACCACTGGTAAGAGAACTTGTGGAATTGGGTTTAAAGAAAACCTTTTAAATACATCTCCAGATTTTACTTGTTCAATGAAAACTGCAGAAAAAATTGAGAAGCTTGTGCCTGACACTTCTGTTATTATTGAGGGGCTGGTCAGCAGGAAGATTCGTGAGGGGGAGTTTGCCCCTGAGGCTGTCATCATCCATGAGGCTGTTGTTTCTGAGCTTGAGCACCAGACCAACCTTAACAAGGCCGTTGGCTTTCTGGGGCTGGATGAGCTTGTGAGGATTCGGGAGCTTTCACAGAAGAACGGCTTCAAGCTTGAGTTTTCCGGGGCAAAGCCGAAGCCTGCTGAGATAAGGTATGCGAGCCTTGGCGAGATTGATTCCATGATAAGGGAGCTGGCATATGAGGTTGACGGGGTTCTTTTCACAGCTGACAAGGTGCAGAACAGGGTTGCAACAGCCAAGGGCATCAGGACTATTTTTTTCCACATTGAGAAGGTTGTGAGGAGGCTTAAGCTTGAGCCTTATTTTGACAGCGCAACAATGAGCGTGCACCTTCGCGAGAATGTTCTCCCGTTTGCCAAGAAGGGCGCGCCCGGGAATTGGAAGTTTGTCCAGGTGGGCGAGAAGCCCCTGTCAAGGGATGAGATTCAGGATATCAGCCGCGAAATTATAGAGACCGCCGGTTACAGCAGGGACGGCTTTATTGAGATTGAAAGGCCTGGAAGCACTATTGTGCAATTAGGCAGTTTCAGGATTGTGATTACCAAGCCTCCTTTCAGCGATGGCTGGGAAATCACTGCTGTAAGGCCTGTTAAGAAGATGTCTATTGAGGACTACAGGCTTTCTGAAAAGCTCATGGAGCGCATATCAGTCCAGGCAGAGGGCATCCTTATTGCAGGCGCCCCTGGGCATGGGAAAAGCACTTTTGCACAGGCCCTTGCAGAGTATTACGCCTCAAAGAGCAAGATTGTAAAGACCATAGAGGCCCCCCGTGACCTGATTCTGCCTGAGAACATAACCCAGTATGCGATAAGCCATGGCGATTCGCAGGAAATCCATGACATCCTGCTTCTTTCAAGGCCTGATTACACTGTTTTTGACGAGATGCGCAACACTGATGATTTCAAGCTGTTCGCTGACCTGAGGCTTTCAGGCATCGGGCTGGCGGGTGTTGTTCACGCCACCAATCCTATTGACGCCATCCAGCGGTTTGTTGGCAGGATTGAGCTGGGCGTCATCCCGCAGGTTATTGACACGGTCATTTTCATCAAGGACGGATTCGTGGGGAAGGTCCTGAGCCTGAACATGACTGTGAAGGTTCCTGAGGGAATGGCTGAGGCAGACCTTGCAAGGCCTGTTGTTGTGGTGTATGATTTTGAGACTAAAAGGCTTGAGTATGAGCTTTACAGCTATGGAGAGGAGACTGTTGTCATTCCTGTCAGGGGTGCAGAAAAGACTCCTGGAAAGGCCCTTGCTGAGAAGTCTGTGCAGGCTGAGTTCAGGAATTACGTGGGCAATTCAAAGGTTGACTTGGTGTCCGAGCACAAGGCTGTTGTTTACATTCCTGAGGAGGAAATCGGGAGGGTTATTGGAAAGCAGGGCAAGACTATTGAGCAGATAGAGAAGAAGCTTGGCATTTCCATTGACATCCAGCCCCTTGAAAAGAAGCGGGAGTCAGGGGAGGAAAGGCAAATTTCATTTGACTCCCAGTTCAGCAAGAAGCACGTAATCCTCAAGGCTGACAGGATTTTCGCCAACAAGAACGTCAACATTTTTGTTGACGGCGATTACCTTATGACTGCAAATGTAGGGAAGGACGGCATTGTAAAAATCAGCATGAAGAACAAGATTGGCAAGCTGATTGCTGATGCAGTGAATGGTGGGGAGCAACTTAAGATTGTTCTTGCTTAGGCTGCCTTTTCCTCAATGGTCTTTAGCGTCTCAATTATTGCCTGGAGTGATAGCTTTGCCTTTTCCAGGCTGTTAATTGCCTCGTTCCTGTCATTTCCCTGAAGCGCCTTTATCGCATTTGTCAGCGAGTTTACATGAAGCCTTATGCCTTTCATCATTTCTACGCTGTCTGTTATTGCCAAAAGCTGTCTCTCAAATTTCTGGAATTCATAGGCATACGACTACTGTAAAATTAAAAGTGCCATTAAGAGGGATAGAGGATGAAAGTAGTTCTGGATACGAATATATTTATATGAAAAATTGAAGAAACATTTTTAAACCAAAATTCAGCACTGCTGCTTATGCTTGACATCAGGTTCATCAGGGAAAACCAGGAGGCTGTAAGGGGGGACTTGAAGAAGCGCAACGACGAGGGCAAGGTTCCGCTGGTTGGCGAGGTGGTGGAGAAGAGCAGGCAGTATTGGGAGCTTAAGGCAGAGGTTGACAGGCTCCGCAACAGGAGGAACATAATAACCAGGGAAATAAACGAGCTCAAAAAGGAGGGCTTGGACATTTCTGGGAAGGTAGGTGAGGCAAAGGAGCTTCCTGGGAAGATAAGGGATTCTGAGAAAAGGCTTGTGGAGCTTCAGGAAAGGGTTTCCTACATCCTTATGCGGCTTCCTAATGTCCTGCACGAGTCTGTTCCGGAAGGTGCTGACGAAAGGGGCAATGTTGAGGTTAAGAGGTGGGGCGCAGTAAGGAAGCCCGGGTTTGAGCTGAAGCCTCATGGGGAGCTTCTGGAGGAGCTCGGTTTGGCTGACTTCAAGAGGGCTGCAAAGATTAGCGGCTCAGGGTTTTACTTCCTGAAGGGCGACCTGCTTAAGCTTGAGCTTGCCCTTGTTAATTATGCTATTGATTTCCTTTCAGGCAAGGGCTTCACGCCAGTAGAGCCCCCGCTTATCATGGGCAGGTCTGTTTATGAGGGCGTAACTGCATTGCAGGATTTTGAAAACGTGATGTATAAGATTGATGGAGAGGATTCTTACCTGATAGCAACTTCAGAGCATCCCATTGCCGCTATGTATTCTGGTGAGGTCCTGGACGAGTTTGAGCTTCCTGTCAGGCTGGCAGGGTTCAGCAGCTGCTTCAGGCGCGAGATTGGAAGCCATGGTGTTGATACAAGGGGATTATTCAGGGTGCACCAGTTCAACAAGGTTGAGCAGTTTGTTTTCTGCAGGCCCTCTGACTCGTGGAGGATTTTTGAGGATCTCCTGAAGAACGCGGAGTCAATATTCCAAAAGCTGAAGATTCCATACAGGGTTGTAAGCATATGCGCTGGCGACATTGGGAGCGTTGCTGCAAAGAAGTATGACATTGAGGCGTGGTTCCCGAGGGAGCAGGCGTACCGGGAAGTGGTAAGCTGCAGCAACTGCACCAGTTACCAGTCAGTTTCAATGAACATAAGGTACAGGAAGAAAGGCAGCGATGAAAAGGAATACGTTCACACGCTTAACAGCACTGCTGTTGCCACTTCAAGGACATTAAGGGCTATTGTTGAAAACTGCCAGAACAAGGATGGCTCAATAAAAGTCCCGGCTGCTCTGGTGCCTTACATGAAGGGAGTGAAGGTCATTGGAAAGGCAAAAAATCCTTAGTTTTCTGGTTCTTTTTGTGGAAAACTATATAAAATAACTCTGCTTAATTTCCATGATGTCTCTTTTTCGGGATGTTTTGGGGGCTGATGAGAGCCTTTTCAGGAATGAGATTGCGCTTGACTACTCATTTGTGCCAAAGCTTGTGCCTTACCGCGAGTCAGAGCAGCATAATGTAGCCAGCTGCATAAGGCCCTTGTTCCAGCAGAGGAATGGCAGGAACATGTTTATTTTCGGCCAGCCGGGCATTGGGAAGACTGTTGCGGTTAGGCACGTGCTTAATGAGCTTGAGGAGCAGACTGATGATATCCTGCCAATCTACATAAACTGCTGGCAGCATAACACCAGCTTCAAGGTTTTCCTTGAGCTGTGCGATGCTGTTGGCTACAAGTTCACCCAGAACAAGCGCTCTGATGAGCTTTTCCTGGTTGCAAGGCAGATAATAAACAAGAAATCTGCTGTTTTCGTTTTTGACGAGATTGACAAGCTCCAGGATTATGATTTCCTGTACAGCATCCTTGAGGAGGTTTACAGGAAGGCTGTAATAGCTATAGCCAACGACAAGGGATGGCTTTCATCGCTTGACTCAAGGATAAGGAGCAGGCTGATGCCAGAGCCATTGGAATTCAGGCCTTACAGTCTTGAAGAGACAAAAGGGATTATCATGCAGAGGATGGAGCATGCCTTCTCCCAGGGGGTATGGGCTGATGATGCACTTGGTTTGGTGGCTGGCAAGGCTTTTGAGATGCATGACATAAGGAGAGGGCTGTTCCTTATGAGGCAGGCTGGCCTGGCTGCTGAGGGCAAGGCATCCAAGAGGATAACCACTGAGCATGTTCTCAGTTCAATTGAGGCTCTTGATGATTTCAGCATAAAAGACGAGTCTGAGCTTGACGATGAGGGCAGGCTTATCCTGGAAATCATAAAGAAGAACTCTGGCAGGAAGATAGGGGATGTTTACAAGGCATACCAGGACGCTGGGGGAAAGGCTGTTTACAGGACTTTCCAGAGGAGGATTGACAGGTTTGAGGGGGACAGGTTTGTTGTGCTTAAGAGGATTGCCGGCGGTACAGAGGGCAAGACGACTATTGTGAATCTTGCCAATGACAGGAAGCTCACAGAATTTTAGCAACAGATTCAGTATCTTATGCTAAAGTCCTCAAACTCGCCTGTTGCCTTTTCAAGCTTGACTTCAGCGCCTTTTATGAAGGCAAGAAGCGGGCCTCTTTTGCATTCCCTTATGAAAATGTTCAGCTTGTCCTCGTCACCCTCCCCGACAACCTGGACAGTGCCGTCCTGGAGGTTTCTTACGAACCCTGCAATCCCAAGCTTCTCAGCCTCTTTTCTGACAAAGTCCCTGAAGAACACTCCCTGCACTTTCCCTGACAGGATGATGCTGACCCTTTTCATGCAGGTGTGCCTTCCCTGCAATTATTTAAATTATATGTTCTATATAGGCAGATTATAAATAGTGAGCATCCCATGTTGGCATGAGGGGATGGAAATGAAGGGAACCAGGCTTAAGTGCACAAGGTGCGGGAATCTGATTGTAAAGAGCAGCTTTATTAACCCATATCTCTGCAGGTGGTGCCAGCTTGAGACTGACTTCAGCGACACCTATTCATACCTGGACAGCCCGAAGAAGCTGAGGGCATAAGCGGGGTATATGGATTAGTATTCTGTTTGGCAAGCTTTAAATAGCAGATTGCCTGGCTAATCCTCATGGAAAAAAAATCATCTGGGCAGGCATTATCCCTCCTGAAAAAGAACTATCCCTCTGCATCCACTGCGCTTCAATTCCGCACTCCTGTTGAGATGCTTGTCTCAACAATCCTCTCTGCCCAGTGCACTGATGCCCGTGTAAACCTCGTTACAAAAAGCCTTTTCAGCAAATACCAGTCTGTCAGTGATTACGCTGATGCTGACATCAAGGAGCTTGAAAACGGCATCCGCTCAACCGGCTTTTATCACAACAAGGCAAAAAACATTATCGCTGCTGCAAAAATGATTCGTGAAAAATTTCACGGCAAAGTGCCAAACAGGATGGAAGAGCTGGTCACCATCCCGGGAGTCGGCAGGAAAACCGCAAACATCATTCTATGGAATTCCTATGGAATAATAAGCGGCATTGCTGTTGACACGCACGTCAAGAGGGTTGCTTACAGGCTCGGGCTTACATCCAACACAGACCCGAACAGGATTGAGCAGGACCTGATGAATCTATATCCAAGAAAAGACTGGCCTCACATCACCAATCTTATTATTTCTCACGGCAGGGCTGTTTGCCAGGCGAAGAAGCCATTGTGCAGGAAGTGCTTCCTGTTCAGGCTTTGCAAGAAAAGGGGTGTTGACAGGAAGTTTTGGGCTTAAGCAGGGAATAAAGCTTCAAACCACTGGACACTGGACAGCCACGCACGCAGGGTATTTAAAACAGCTCTGGCACTTCTTTTTCTGTGAATAAGATGAGGTGGTAAATATGACAATCGCTGATACCAGCGCGGCAACTGTTGGCAGGCTGTTTTTCAGCCAGTTCAAGAACGTGACATTGGCTACTGTAAAGAAAAACTCCGCATACAGGAATGAGCTTGGCAGGATACTTGAGGTTTACGCCCCGGAATCATCCAGGCTTTACAGGCAGAAATTCGCAGTTTACAGATAGAAAACTTTTTATATTTATTCATATTTCCATATAGTATGATTATCAGCAAATATGTAAAAATAGGAGAGAGAGGGCAGATAGTGATACCTAAGGAAATAAGGGAGAAGGAAGGCCTTGTTCCAAACCAAACCTTGAGGATTATTCACACTGAAGGGGAAATGATAATAAGAATGCCAACTATGAATGGAACTCCGGAAGACCGCATTCTGAATGCATTGCGAAAGGCAAAATTTACTGAAAAAGATTGGGAAGAGATTCAAAAAGACAGGCATGATAAGAATCGGGAAGATTGACAAAAATGGATTATACGGCAGATAGCTGGTTTTTTATTCAGTTGGTGGAAGAGAAAGAAGAAAAAGCAGGGAAAATTTGGAGGGAGTTTTCTGAAGGAAAAAGCAAATTAGTTATTCCTACAATCGTAGTTGCTGAATTATGCAAGAGGTTTTTAAGAAAAAATTTAAGCAGGGAATTTGAGAATTTCGTGGAGGATTTGGAAAAATCTGAAAAAATAATTACCGTTGACCTGACGCCAAAGATTGCCTTTTTAGCTGGCAGGTTAGGCCACACTTATAATATGCCTACTGAAGATTCGGTGATTTTGGCAACAGCAATTTCTACAGGGCATATCAATATATTAACATCTGATGAGCATTTTATTTTGCCTGCAAGGCAGGACAAGATAAGGATTATAAAGTTTTGATTGATTTTTATTGCAAAGCATATACTTTTAATATTGTTTAAAGTAAAGTTTTTAAAAAGTCGTGGTTAGCCATTGCTCATGGATGTAATTAACAGGCAGGAGCTTGCCCTGGGCAAGGATAAGTATTTTGGCATGGTTCTGAATGGCGGGATTTTTATTCATCCCACTGATACCATTTATGGCCTGGGTTGCGATGCCACCAATTCTGCTGCTGTTGAGAAGCTTAGGGTTGTAAAGCAGAGGTCCAGCATGCCCTTTTCTGTGATTGCGCCTTCAAAGAAGTGGATTTATGACAACTGCATTGTTTCAGCAGATGCTGTGAAGTGGGTTGAGAGGCTTCCAGGCCCTTATACGCTGATATTGAAGCTGTCAAACTTTAATGCAGTTTCAAAGGAGGTTAACCTTGGAAGCGATACTTTGGGCATCAGGATTCCAAGGCATTGGTTCAGCAAGGTTGTTGAGGAGATTGGCATTCCGGTTGTCACTACCAGCGCGAATGTTTCAGGCCAGGATTTCATGACATCCATAGAGAATGTTGACAGCAGGATTGCCTCCAGGCTGGACTTTGCGATTTACGAGGGTGAGAAGAAGGGAAAGCCATCAGCAATAGTGAAGCTTGCTGAAGAGAAGATTGAGATTATAGAAAGGTAGCTTTACATTCTTTGAAAAGCAAAGCTTTTTAAATGCTTTTTCACTGCTTTACTGCTATGAAAATACTTGCTGTTGGAGATATTCATGGTGATTCAAGGCTGGCCAAGAGGATGGCTGAGAAGGCATTTGAGGAGAAGGTAGACCTTGTCATATTGTGCGGGGACCTCACTTATGCTGAGACCAAGCTTGATTACATCCTTGGCCCTTTTGTCAACCGCAAGCTAAAGGTTGCGTTTGTACCGGGAAATCATGAGAGTGCTGCCACTGCTGACTTTTGGGCCCAGAAGTATGGCGTGATTAACCTGCATGGCGCTTCCATGAAGCACATGAATGTGGGCTTTTTCGGCTGCGGCGGGGCTAATGTCGGCCCTGTTCATATGCTTCAGGAGAGTGAGATTTTCTACAGGCTCAGCAAGGCACATGAGGGTGTCAAGGACTCCGGCAAGAGGGTCATGGTAACCCACGTGCATCCAAGCGGAAGCATGATGGAGAGGCTTTCTGATTTCGTAAGCGGAAGCGACGGGGTCAGGAGGGCGATTGATGAGCTGGGGCCTGACATAGTCCTGTGCGGGCATATCCATGAGGCTCGCGGGATTGAGGAGCTAATAGGCAGGTCAAGGGTGTTTAATGTAGCAACAAAGGAAAAAATCTTTGAGATATCTTAAAAATCTGCTCAATTCTCTATATGATGAGTTTTAATCTCTTTATTCCAGCCTATTCTCTATGGTGAACGCGGCATATAAACTTTATAAATTGCCCTGAATTCGCCGAATGAAGAGGGATATTTATGAGTTTGGCAAGAATTGTCGTAAGAGAGGAAATGTACAGCAGGGCATCCCATCTTAATGCGCAGGGTGCAGCGCATGTAGTAGTTGCACGAATGCCAGGGCTCAATGGAAATGAGGGCCTGGTGCGGGATAATAAGGATTACAGGCAGCTTCTGGGTGAGTACCAGAGGCTTTACGCAGCTTATGAAGGCCTGAGGATATCAGCAGGGGAGTCAGAAAAGCGGGCAAGGAAGGCAGAAGCTGCATTGGAAAGGATGAGGCGTTTCTCCCATGATGCCAAGAATTATCTTGCTCCAATAAAAGGCTTTGCACAGCTGCTCATCAGGAACATAAAGGGCGGCAGGTTTGACGAGGCAAAGGCCCTGGGTTATCTGGAAACTATTGATGGGCGAGTCAACGAGATTCTGGAGTTATCTCTGAGGACTCTTGAAGACGATTCAGGTGATCAGGCAGGCCAAAATCCTTCAGAGGATTACAAATTTGAGGAGCTTTTTATGAAAAGGATAATCATGGAAGCTGTTGATGAATTGGCAGGGTATTCACCAGATTCTGCTCCTGTTCGTGTTAATGGCTTGTATAATTCTGCTCTCAGCGTGTATGGTGATGAGCTTAAGCTGAAGGCTGCACTAAAGAATCTTATAGGTAACGCGATAGACGCAATGCCCGGTGGTGGAGAGATAACTATGGAAGCCAGGGATATAATTACTATTTCCGGAGAATCATATGTCTTAGTCAGGGTTTCAGATTCTGGCATTGGGATGAGCCAGGATACCCTTGAGAAGGTGTTCGGGGAAAGGAACTTCACATCAAAGGGCTCTAAGGGCCACGGGATTGGCGTGGAGAGCGTGCTGATGACTGTGATTGGGCACAAGGGATGGATGGAAGTAGAATCAGAATTGGGAAAGGGCACATCATTCTACATTTATTTGCCTGCTGCAACATCAGAAGTTGCCAGGCAGCTGTATGCACAGGTTAATTGCAAATAAAATGGAAGCGTATAATTTTACCCCTTCACAACACCGATCGGCTTGAGCCTTGCCACTGCCTTTCCTATGCCTGACTTTACTGTGGTATTTATAACCTCGTCTATGTCCTTGTAGCTTGGGACTGCCTCTTCTGCTATTCCCTTCCAGCTTGCCGCCTTTACCTCTATTCCCTGGGCCATCAGCTCCCTGGCAACCTGCTCTCCCCTGAATTGCCTTATTGCAGCTGCCCTGCTTAATGCCCTTCCTGCGCCGTGTGCGCTGCTTGAGAAGCTCAGCTCCTCTGCTTTCCTTGTTCCCAGCAGGACGTAGCTTGCAGTTCCCATGCTTCCGGGTATCAGGACTGGCTGTCCTATTTTCCTGTATTTCTCAGGCATCTCCTCGTGCCCTGGGCCGAATGCCCTTGTTGCGCCCTTCCTGTGCACGCATAGCTTCTTTGGCTCTCCATCTACCTTGTGATTCTCAATCTTTGCAATGTTGTGGCAGACATCATACACCTGGCTCATGCCTTCGCTCGTTCCCATGACTTTCCTGAATGATTCCCTGACCCAGTGCACTATCATCTGCCTGTTTGCGAACGCATAGTTCATTCCTGCGCACATTGCCTTGAAATATTGCTGGCCAAGCTCCGAGTCCAAGGGTGCATTCACAAGCTCCCTGTCAGGCAGGTGTGAGTATCCGTATTTCTTTTCCATTTTTTCAATGTAATCAGAAGCTATCTGGTGGCCCAATCCCCTTGAGCCGCAGTGAATCATGACAGTTATTTTTCCTTTTTCCAGTCCCAGGACGCCTGCCGCTTCCTCGTCGTATATCTCGTCTATTCTTTGTATTTCAAGGAAGTGGTTTCCAGCCCCCAAGGTTCCGAGCTGCGGCTTTCCCCTTGCCAGCGCCCTTTCTGAAACCTGCCTTGAGTCTGCCTGTTTCATTCTCCCGCTTTCTTCTGTTGCTTCAAGGTCTGCCTTTGTCCCGTATCCGTTTTCAAGGCTCCACTCAGAGCCTTTTTCAAGCAGGTCAAGCAGCTCTTCTTTTGTCAGCTTTGTTATGCCTCCTTTTCCAACCCCTGAAGGCACTTCCTCAAAAAGCTCCTTGAGAAGTTCTGTTCTTTTTGGCATGACTTGGTCTATTGTGAAGTCTGTGTGAACAAGGCGAACCCCGCAGTTGACATCATCTTAGGGAACTGAAGAGCCCTTCAGTTCAATCCTATGCCACCCGGGCTTATTATGCCTTGCTCCACATCAAATGCCGCAACGCCTCCAATCGGGAAACCATAGCCCTCGTGCGCGTCAGGCATCACATAAGAATATTTCTGGATTCCCTTTAGGTGAGCTACATTTGAAGATTGCAGCAATGTCCTGTCAAGCTTTATTTTCTCAATCAGCTTTTCTGTTGCAAAAATCCTTGCAGGAACAATCATGCCCTCTTTTTTAGGCAGCTCCCATTCATAGTCTGAAATTTTCTTAAGTTCCATGTTATTGTTGTTTTCTAATTCTCTTTAAAAAGTTATTCAAACCAGGAAGAATCAGATGTCCACAACCACCTGCACCCAGCACTTTCCCTTATCCTCCTCCCTTATCTCCATCTCTGCGTAGGTGACTGCCTTGACGTCGCCCATTGTTTCGTACTTGTCTGAGTATTTGTCTCCCTTTGCTATTGCCGCCAGCCTGTATCCCTGGCTTGTCTTGTTTATTGTGAGGCTCGCTATCCTGCCCAGTATGAATCCCTCTGCGTCCAGCAGATAGACGAATTCGCTGAGGAAATTCACTAGCAGCGACTTAAGGTCATCTCCCTTTATATCCACTGCCCTGTTCAGTAGCGGCTTTATTTTTTCCGTATCAAACATTATGTTTGTCATTGCTATGGCTGCATTGGCAAATGCCTCTTGGAGGTTTTTTCCGTATGCCCTGAACTTGGCGTCTGCTGTGTGCTCAAGGAATTCGTATTTCTTTTCCATTTCAGTATGTTTCCAGATTTTCTGCCAGCTCGTAGGCTTCCTTCACTGATTTCGGGATTCCTGGCAGGCTGTCTTCCCTGTTTTTGCCATTGTCGCCCTTTTTTATTTTGCCTCTCATTATCTGGTTCAGCAGCTGCTCTGCCTCTTCCTGCTCTTTGCCGGATGGCTGTTCCTGTATTGTGGCTGGCTTGGCTTCCTCAGTTTCCCGGGGTTCGGCTGGCTCTGGAGCAGGGGGCATTGGAGTTTCGCCTATTATCTTCTCAAGCAGCTGTATAGCGCTTTTTATGTCTTCCTCAGAGTCTTTTTCAGTGTCTATGGTTATTTTCATTTTTAGCACTAATTGTCCTTCAGAATATATATTTTTATCCCCTGCCCCAGTAGTATATTCTCATTATCCTCGGCTCGTATGCGGAATTGTTTCCTGATATGAATGCTGATTCTGAGAAGATTCTTTTCTGGGGCAGGTTTGTTGAGCGTTCATCCGGGCTTTTTGAGATGTTGAATGCGTAGTCGTAATTTTCAAGCCTTTTTGAGAGGCTCTGGTTTATGCATGTGGAGTTTTCTGATGTGATGCACGCCCTGAAATCAGGGTTTTTGTATAAGGTTTCAAGAGCGTTTTCGTTTTTCAGGGCTGGCTTTGTTGATGCATATTCAGGTATGAAAACTATCAGGAATATGAATGTCATGGCTATTGCTATCACGACTTCTACTGTGCGCAAAAACCCTTTTTTTCCTACCATCCCTTTACCCTTATCCTCACTCTTTGCAGGTTTCCATACTGGTCAAGCAGGTTTGCATCCTGCTGCCTGGCGAACACGTTGGAGTTTGGGTCTGCCTTTAGAGGCTCATAGCTGTATAGTGTTGAGTCTGTTGAGTTCAGGACTGCATAGCTGAATTCCCTTGTGGGGGGGTATCCCCAGCTTGTTTTTATGGCTGAATAGTTTGTTGAGTTCAGCCTGTTTATCAGCCTTGCTGAAAGTCCTGCCTGCTTGTCTATCATTCCGAACCTGGATGTGTATGCTGCCCTGTATTTCAGGGTGCTGTTGTAGTCTCCTGTGTGCATTATGAGCTGGTATTGGATGTCGTCTTTCAGCGTGAATGACGCCTTTACGCTAAGGGTGTAGTTTTGCGGGCAGAGGCTGATGTTTGCCTCTTCCCTGAATATGAGGGATATTCCCTTTGACTGGTCGTATATGTCCAGGTAATTTGTGGAAAAATCCCTGCATCCGCCGCTGAAATTAATCTGTCCGCCTGAAATGTCTGTGTAGTAGCTTGTTAGGTTTGCTGCTATTGCATTAATGCTGAGATTCTGCTGCGTTTCAAGCGGCTTGTTCAGCCGGATTATGCTGTAGACTGCAGGATTCCCTGCAAACACATATGATGAGTGGTTGAAGAGCTGCGCCTGAATCCCGTATGCAGCGATTGCTGATGTTCTGGTGGTCGTGATATTTTCAGGAGGTATTGGCATTGAGTTAATTGTGAGGTTGAAATCCTGGATTATGTAGCTGTCCTTGTAGGATATCCTGCTCAGCACAGAATCCTTGAAGTCAGCCCTTATTCCGGCTGTTGACACAGAGTCCTGTGCTGCTGAAATCTCCTGCTGGGGTGGTGTGGGCCTGCCGTAATTCTCTGTTGAGTGCGCTGCAATCATGACATTCTTTCCCTTTGACATATTCCTTAATAGCAGAATCTTGTTGCTGTCAAAAAGGAATGTTGTGTTGTCTGTAAATGAAAAGCTCGTGTCGTTCCAGCCGAATGGCATGTCTGCGATGATTGGGTAGGATTCCTGTGATATGTTTGAGTATATGATTAGCGGGACTGTGTCTATTGTCCAAGTAGTGTTGGCAATGAACTTGTCTTGCATCAGCCTTACCAGCGAGTCCATCTGTACCGGCGGGCTTACGAGAGGCCTGACATAGAGGAAGAACCATGCGAGGTATATCAGGAATATCCCGAGGCTGACTATCCAGTCAACCTGCGACATTGCCCTCGCCCCTTTTTTCATGCAGTCCCCTCTGTCTGCTGCTTATTTAAAGGTTGCGAAGAGGAAAAAAACCGAAGAAAAAGGAAAAAACTAAAGTTCGCCTATGGTGAGAAGGTTTATTCTCGTTTCTGGCTTCTGCTTGGCATCCATTGCAACAAGATACTGCACATTTGCCTTTTCTGCAACTTTTACCAGGTCCTTGTCTATTGAGCCGTCAAAAACTATTGCATAGGCAGAGTTGAGCTCTGTTATGGTCACATTGAGCTCTGTCATGGGGACCTTTCCCAGTATGTTTAGCTTCTCATCAAGGATGTATGCCCCCCTTGTCCCGATAAGGTCTTCTGACATATCCTTAAATGTTTTTCTTTCATTCGGGGAGATGGCTGGTTTCTGGTCTTTCCTCATGGGAATGGGCAGTGGCGTGGGCCTTTTGTCTTGGAATGGCTCAGGCCTTCTTTCTGGGGGGAATTCCCGCTTTTTCTCCTGGTTGAAGTCAGGCCTCTTTGCGGCAAGCGGCTCATTTCTCTCCTGGCCTGCCTCTTGCCTCGGCTCGGGCCTTCTCTCTTGATACTGGCCTTGCCTTTGCTCGCCCCGCCTTCCATTGGATTGGTCTCCCCGGGGGCTTATTTCAAACCTTGCCTGCTCTGCGGAGATTCTGCTTCTTAAGGCCTTGTGTATCTCTTTTTTGGTTATTTCCTCAACCTCCTTGCCGTCAGGGGCCTTTGTGACATAATCAATGTCAGCCACTTCCAGCAGCTCCTTTATTATCAGGTCACCTCCCCTGTCTCCGTCAACAAATGCAGTGATTACCTTTTTCTTTGAGAGGTCTATTATGGTCTGGGGCACTGAAGTCCCGTTCAGTGCTATGGAATTTTTTATACCGTGCTTGAGCAGGTTGAGGACATCTGCCCTTCCCTCCACAACAACAACTTCATCAGACTCATCTATCATCGGGCCTGCCGGAAGCCTGTCATTGCCGTATTCCCTGACTTCCATCACCCTGACAGAGAACATTACTTCATCCGCGAGCTCCTGCGAATCAGGCAGTACATCGTCCATCAGCTGCTTAAGAAGCTCTTTTGCCCTTTCTATTACAAATCCTCTTTTTGTGATTCTTACATCCTCTACCCTGTCAACCTTTATTTTTGCGTTGCAGGGCCCTATTCTCTGGATTATTTCCAGCGCAGCTGCTATTATTGAAGTTTCAGCCTTGTCAAGGGATGAGGGCACTATTATCGTGCCTCCTGTCTTGCCGTTTCTTGTCTCTGTATTGACCTCTATTCTCCCTATCCTGCCTGACCTTTGCAGCTCCCTGAGCTCCAAATCAGCCCCGAGAAGCCCCTCTGTCTGCCCGAAGATAGCCCCTATTACATCGGGCCTGTCAACAACGCCTTCTATCGTTATTGTAGAATGCACTATATATTTCGCGGATACCGGACTTATTTTTCCCATTCAAACCACCTTCGTAGATTTAGCAATTAGAACAAGCATTCAGACTTCGCTAATCTGTCCGCCTATCTTAAAGGGGGTTACTCCCCTTGCAGGATATATCCAGTCTTATGCGATATATCTGGTGAATGTAAATGATTATTGACTTGTTCTATTGCCTTTTTTATGATAATAATAAAAGGTTTGTCGCCCGTAACACTAACCCCCAGGCTCATAGCTTGGGTTGATTATTCCCGTATGCTCCATTGGGTACTCTCGTGACGGGCTGTTATAGCCAAGAGTGTCTTCCTGTCATTGCACAAGCCTTTTAGGCATGCTCTGAAAGGACCCATTTGGCTATCTGACGTAACAGGCTTAGTAAACTGTGCAACTATAAAAATTTTTGGGTTGGTTTATAAACGCTTATATATCCGGCGTGATTAGCCCTTCCTATGCCTCGCACCATGTCAAGGGAGAAGTTCAAGACATTTCAGGATGTTTTTGACAGGTTTACCTTTGCCAACCTTTTTAAGCTGGAGAGGTATTTTGATTTTGAGAGCCTGTCGCCAATAAGCATCGGAAAGGAGAGCAATGTGTTTTCTGCAGTTGCCAGGGTTGGCAATGCTGAGAAGGTTGCGATTAAGATTCACAGGCTTGAGACATCTGACTTTAACACTATGTACTCCTATATCCGGGCTGACCCCAGGTTCAGCGGGCTTAAAAAGAGGAGGCGTGAGGTTATTTTCGCCTGGGCCCAGCGTGAGTTCAGGAATTTGATGGTGGCGAGGGAATGCAGTGTCAGGGCTCCTTCCCCAATAGCATTCCTGAAGAACATAATAATAATGGAGTTCATTGGAAACAATGATGCGGCACAGAAGGTCAAGGATGCATTGCCAAGGCAGCCTGACAGGTTCTTTGGTTCTGTTGTTGAGCTTATGCGCAGGTATTACCAGGCTGGCTTTGTCCATGGAGACCTGTCAAAGTTCAACATCCTGAATTACAGGGAAAGCCCTGTATTCATTGACTTCTCCCAGGCAACCCCCCTGAAAGACCCCAATTCTGAAGCTTTATTGAGAAGGGATGTGAAGAATGTCCTTGACTTTTTCTCTAAGTTTGGAATTGAGCAGGATACTGAAAAGACGCTCAGGAAGATTACAAAATAGACCTTCCATGAGCAAGAAGCTGAAGTTTGTTACCGGCGACAGGGAATGTCAAAAACAACAGGTAAGAGACTGGTAGCATACTACTGTTAGTGTTTTGATTGTAATGTAGTTTTTGACGCTCAGTCTTGTTCTCTTATGAGAAGAAAAAAATCTCTTGTTCTCTTATGAGAAGAAAAAAATCTCCAAATTGCATCGTTTTAAGATGCAATTGGAGACCAGTTTGTCATGCCTTCATTAAATTGTGTTGGGGGTGGTAAAATGAAGGCAAGAAAACACACCTAACGGTGATTATGAAAAACAAAAAAAAGGGTGATTAGTTAATCACCTCTATGCCGAGCTCGTCCTCGTATTCGCGGTTCTTGACTGTCTGCTGCCTCCTGTCAAGCTTTCCAAGTATCCACGGGCTCTTTACGCCTGTTATTATTGTCATCACTGTTATCTTGCCCTTCATGTTCTCGGATACCCTCGCTCCCCAGATGACGTTCGCATCGTCGTCAAGGCTTTCTGTGACGAGTTCGCCTATCCTGTTGATTTCGTCAAGCGTCATATCTGGCCCGCCGGAAACGTGTATCAGGGCTCCTGTTGCTCCCTTGTAGCTGATGTCCAGCAGGGGGTTGCTCAATGCTCCCTGTACTGCCTCTTCCACTCTGTTGTTTGTGTCAGAGCTTCCGACGCCTATTGCCGCTACGCCTCCGTTTGTCATTATTGCCTTTACGTCTGCGTAGTCAAGGTTGACAAGGGAGGGTACAGCTATTGTTTCCACAATTCCCTTTATCATGGTTGAGACCAGCTCGTTTGCAACTGCAAATGCCTGCAGGTTTCCTGCAATCTGTACCAGCCTGTTGTTGTCTATGACTATGACAGTGTCAGATACCTGCCTTAGCTGGCTTAGTCCGAATTCTGCCTTGTCAATCCTGGCCCTTTCAATCTTGAATGGCATTGTGACTGTGCCTATTACTATTGCGCCAGTCTCTTTTGCTACCTTTGCAACGACTGGTGCAGCTCCTGTTCCTGTTCCGCCTCCCAGCCCTGCGCATACGAATACCATGTCTGACTCTCTGAGAGCCTCTTTTATGTCCTGCAGCGCTTCTTTTGCAGCTTCAGCTCCTCTTTCAGGGAATCCGCCGCATCCCAAGCCTCTTGTCAGGTCTTTTCCTATAAGGAATTTTTTGTCAGCAGAAGAAATTTCAAGGTGCTGCTTGTCTGTGTTGCAGGCGAGTATTTCCGCTCCCTTGACTGACTTCCTGTGGAGCCAGGAAACCATGTTGTTGCCTCCTCCTCCAACGCCCATCACCTTTATGTTTGCCTGTCCTATCACGCCACCGCCAAACTTGTGCTCTTCAGCGGCCTTCAATGCATCTTCCACGATAAAGTCCATTTTGCCCAACCCCCTTTTTTGAAAAGGTTTTTTATATTCTTTAAAGTATATTTTAGCAAACAACCATTTAAACATAGAAATGTTTAAATAGGTGCTACTGCATATACTTCCTTCAGAACAAGTCACTTGCGCCAACAAGTGTATATGTTTCCAATGAACTAAACAACTAAAACCGTTTTGCGCCAACAAAACAGGTTTTAACCAATTTTAGTGCTAACAACTTCTATTTTTTTAAAATTTGCATTTATAATCAAGCATGAACTATTTAAACATTTCTAAACTAGAAAATATACTTTTTACCACACTAGTCTGATAAAAGATGAATTACTGTGGAATAGAATCATACTCCGAGCATAGCCCTTAACTCGTCAGATGGCTGCCATGAAGGCTCAAAAACAAGCTCTATGGAGACTTCTATTACGCCATCTATTCCCTTCACTTTTTGCTCAATCTCCTCAATCAGCTGGGGCCCATAGGGGCAGAATGGTGTTGTAAGCGTCATTTTGATGCTTACCTTGCCACCAGACAGGCTTATATCATAAATCAGGCCCAGTGTCCATACATCTACCTGAAGTTCGGGGTCAAAGCACGCCTTCAGGGCTTCTATTACTTGTTTCTTCTCAATCATTTTAGTAATCCGGGATGGTTCTTTGTTGTTTGTCTGGATGGTTAATAAAGCTTTTCTGAATTTACGGCAAATGTAGCCTGATTTCACAAAATTTATATATTGGGCAAAACTCCTGAAAAATAGTTGTTTTATAAGCAGAAGTTTAGTGCTTGTTCTTATAAAGCAATTGCGCAGCGCAGTTTAACTGTGTTGTGCTGTGATAAAAGATTTAGGAGGAAAGTAAGATGGGATTCGGTGGAAGAGGCGGAGGCGGAGGCTTCCAGCAGAGAGAAATGCATCCAGCAAAGTGTTCTGACTGCGGTGCAGACACCCAGGTTCCGTTCAAGCCTTCAGAAGGCAGACCGGTTTACTGCAGGGATTGCTACCAGAAGAAGAAGTCAAACTACTAGTTGAGCTTCATTATTCTAGGTTTTTAGCTTTTTCTTTTTTTATTTTTGTTTTAAGCAGCAACTTTCTAATATCATATCAATATTTATTTGAGGCCGCTGACTTTTTTTCGCTGGGCGTTGGACCATTCCTTGATTGTTTTCCAATCCCCTCTGTCCATCAGTTCTGCTACCTGCTGTGAGCTGGAAATTTCGCAGGCTTCCCTTACTTCAAGCGCCCTCACCAAGCCAAATTTCATGGCGGCTGTTGTGAGTTCATATCTTCTTTGCCCTTCACTTGCAAATCTAAATAAAAAATCCCTAAAGCTTATTTTATCCATTTTTAGTCTCCTGTCGTTGATTTTCTTGATTGCAGCTGTCTTCAGGACTCATTATGCAGCTACTTTTTTTAATGATTCTATCCTTTCGTTGATTTTCTTGATTGCAGCTGTCTTTGTGCTCACCCTTGAGAGGGCTTTTGCCAGTTCCTCATCGCCGAAAACGTCATTTACCCATTTTGAAAAGTCGTTTTTGTCCTTGTTGAGATGGTGGGTGAACTGCTCGTCGTTTATTCCCTTAAGAGCATCAGAAAGCTCGTTCAGGTTTCTCAGTATTGGGCCCTGATTCACCCAGAAGCACTTGTCTGGTGTGCAGTCTGAAAGTATTCGCTTTGCATCCTCAGTATTGATTCTTTTTGGCATTTCTATCACCTTTTTTTGTCTTAATCATCCTTGTTTTTATTTTTTGTGGTTTGGCACCTCTTCACCCTTATCTTGATGTCGTTTATTATGTTCATGAAGGAGATGAAAGCGTCATAAGGGCTTTCATAGGGGTTGAAGTACTTGTGCACGTCGCCGTCAGAGAACCATTTTGTGCACATGTAGTAGAAGTTGTCGCTTGTCTGGAGCCTTCGCCAGTCTTCCAGCAGAGAATTGTCCTTGCTGGCTTTTATCTCGCTTTCCAGCCTGTATAGCTCACTTATGGCTGCCTGCTGCATGCTGTTCCCTGTCCATGCGCTTATGTCCCGCTCCACATCAGCCCATGAAATCATGTTGTGTATGTCCAGTTCCCCTGCTGGCTCGTGCTCTTTCACCAGCTCTGAGGGCGTCCTGAATGAGTTGTCCTTGTGCTTAAGGATTTCGCCGGGCATGTGCCTGAGGAATTCAAATATCCCGGTCTCATCCCACTGGTGCTCTCCGAAGGTCTCATAGTCCATGAACAGGTTCACGCAAACCCCGTTGCCATTCACCGCGCTTATCCACGAGCTGAACTTGTCTGCTGTGAGGGGCCATTCCTGCCAGCTTCTTTCAGAGAACCTGAATGCTATGTCATCAGAAAGCTTGTAGTTCTTGAGCAGCAGCTTTAGCCTGTTGGCTGACTTGGGCTTGTACACGAAGTTGGGGCTTCTCCATCCGAGTATGTGGTCTGCACCCTCTGCCAGCACGCCATCATACCCCATTTTTTCAATGAAGCCTGCCATCTCATTGTTGTATATCAGCTCAGTGTTCCTGAAGACTCTTGGCTTGTATCCGAATAGCTTCTGCATTTTCTGGTTGTGCAGCCTTACTTGCTCCTTAAACTCGTTTTTTGAGTATATGAATGCAAGCGAGTGGAAATAGGTCTCATCAAGAAGCTCTACTCGTTTTGTCCTTACAAGGCTCTTGAATGACTCCAGTGCCTCTGGCGAGTGCCTTTCCATCTGCTCAAGGACTGTTCCTGACATTGAGAAGCTCGCCCTGAATTCAGGGTGCTTTTCAAGGAGCTCCATGATGACCTGGTTGGCTGGAAGGTAGCATTTTCTGGCAACCCTTTTCAGCACATTCGCGTTTTTCTCGTCATCAAAATAGTTGCTTGTGTTGCCTATGTCAAATACAGTGTAGTTCCTGAGCCTGTATGGCTGGTGGACCTGGAAGTATAGGCATACCTTAACCATTTTCGCCTCTCAAAGCCCTGTTATATTCTGTTATGCATTTCTCAGCAGAGTTTGACCAGCTTATTCTTGAGACCTCTCCGGCAGCGTGGTTTTTCATGGTTTCTGACAGCTCCCTGTATCTCAGGACTCCTATTATCTTGTTTGCCAGCTGGTTTATGTCCCAGAAGTCAACTTTAAGGCAGTGGGATATCACTTCAGAGACTCCTGAGTTCCTTGATATTATTACAGGCGTGTTGTTTTTCATTGCTTCAAGCGCTGTTATCCCGAATGGCTCGCTTACTGAGGGCATCACATATACGTCTGCCATGCTGTATGCCCTGTTGACATCATTCCCGCTCACAAAGCCTGTGAAAAGCACCTTGTCTGATATACCCAGTTCTGCTGACTTCTGGATTATGGACTGCTCCATGTCCCCTGAACCGGCTATTATGAACCTCACGTTCGGCTCTATCTGGAGTATTTTGCTTGCAGCATAGAGGAAATAGTCAGGCCCCTTCTGGAGGGTTATCCTTCCAAGGAACAGGACTATCTTGCTGTGCTTTTTCAGTCCTGAATCCTCAGATGGCTGGCTCCTGTCATGGTCAACAGCATTGTGGACTACGCTTACTTTTTCAGGCATTATGCCGTAATGCGAGATTATCTTGTTTTTTGTGTAGTTGCTTACTGCAATTACCCTGTCTGCTGCCTGCATTCCCCTTTTTTCAGCATCGTACACGTGCCTGTTCAGGCTGAGCCCTCCTGTCCTGTCAAATTCTGTTGCGTGCACATGGACTATTAATGGCTTGTTGGCAATGCTTTTAGCCCTTATGCCTGCCTCAAAGGTCAGCCAGTCATGGCAGTGTATCACGTCAAAGTCCTCCTCGCGGGCTATCTGCTCGGCAGCCATGGAATACCTGTATACCTCATCAAACAGGCTTTGGCCGTATAATGAGCTTTTCCTGTATTGCCTGGAGTATTGAGTCTCTGTCATGTATGGCCTGATGGGTGATTTTATTCCCTTGAGCCTCACGTTTGCGCCTATTATCCTTACAAAGTCGTGGGTGATGTTTTCTGTTGTTGGCAGGACCAGTGTTATGTTCACTCCAAGCCTGCTCATGGCTTTTGTAAGCCCGTAGCATGCTGTCCCGAGCCCGCCTGTGCTTTGCGGCGGGAATTCCCAGCCAAACATCAATACTTTCATTCTATTGCTCCATCCTTATAATGCCCTCTTCATCGTTTTCTGATTGTTCAGTCTCTATGACTGTGCGCTCCCTTATCAGCTTCAGCTCGTTCTCAATGGTTGCCCTCCCATTCCCTGTTATTTCAAAAATCCTTACGTATTGGGAGCTGAATATTTCCCTGCAAAAGCCCTTTCCAGAAAGATAAGTAAGATGAAGCTCAACAGTTCTCCAGTTTATGCCTGTCTTTGTGGCTATCTGGTTTATTGTCTGCTGGCCAGCCAGGAGTGTCCTGAGAATTGCTATTCTTATTACTCTGAAAGTCCTTTTTAATTTAGAGCTGTCAGCATTCACCAAAAAGATGCACCTGCTTTTTTTATTCCCAATGGCTGTAGTGCATTATCCTTTTGAAACCTCACTATTTAAATCTTGTTTTTATCAAGAGCTTCATACTATAATGGTATCAAGTTATGACCATAAGTGCCTGAACTCTTAATCTACTTAAAAGTAGTATAAAAGGTTTATAAAGTTGTTTTGGAAAGCAGTGTGCATGGCTGAATCCTTGTTTTGTTTTGAGGTGTCCTGGGAGGTTTGCAACAAGGTTGGTGGGATTTACACTGTTGTCAAGTCCAAGGCTGGCAGGATGATAGAGACTTATGGGGAGCGGTATTTTGCCATAGGCCCTTATTTCATCAAGAAGGCGCTGGGAGAGTTTGAGGAAAAGCCTGCTCCTGATTTCCTGAAGGGGATTTTTGAATCGTTGAAAAAAGAGGGGATAGTGTGCCATTACGGCTCATGGCTTATAGAGGCTGAAGCGAACGCCATCCTTATAGATTTTACCGGCTTCACTGCCAGGACAAATGAGGTCAAGGCTGAGCTTTGGAACAATTTCAAGATTGACTCGCTTCACACAGCTTATTTTGATTTTGATGAGCCTGTGGTGTGGGCTTACTCTGTTGGAAGGCTTATTGAGCAGTTTTCAAGGGAGAACAGGATTGTTGCTCATTTCCACGAGTGGCTTTCAGGGGCTGGCATTCTTTACCTTAAGGGCAGGAAGGCAGGTGCCGCGACAGTTTTTACCACTCATGCCACGGTTCTTGGCCGCTCAATGGCATCTTCAAGGATAAACATTTATGGCGCATCCTTAAAGGTAAATCCTGAGGAGGATGCTTATAGGCTCGGGATAAATGCAAAGCACCAGGTTGAAAAGTGTGCTGCATCCAATGCTGATGTGTTCACCACAGTCAGTGAGGTTACAGCCATTGAGGCTGAGAGGCTTCTGGGAAGGAAGCCTGACGTGATTCTTCCAAATGGGCTGAACCTTGATAAGTTCCCGACATTTGACGAGGCCTCTGTAAGGCACAACCACTTCAAGGCGAAAATAAAGGAGTTCATCACCTATTATTTTTTCCCATACTACACCTTTGACTTGGATAACACGCTAATCTATTTCCTGAGCGGGAGGTACGAGTTTCACGACAAGGGCGTTGACATCTTTATAAGGTCCCTGGCTAAGCTGAACTCAAGGCTGAAGCAGGAAAAGTCTGATGCGGCTATTGTCGCGTTTTTCTGGATTCCTGGAAACATAAAGGGAATCAAGCCAGACCTTCTGGAGAACAGGACTTTTTACGAGGACATAAAGGAGTCCATAGAGGACTCAACCCTTGAAATCAAGGAGAGGCTGCTTTATCTTAGCATTGCCCAGAAAAAGATAGTTGACGATGAGCTGCTGGGAAAGGACCTCATGCTGGAAATCAAGAGGAAGGTAATGAGGCTCTTCAGGAAGGGCTCGCCTGGCCTGTCAACACACGACCTCTCTAACGAGGAGTCTGATGAAATAATGGGCATGTTCAGGAATCTTGGGCTGTCAAACGCAAAGGAAGACAGGGTTAAGGTTGTTTTTTACCCTATATACCTTACCGGGGCTGACCGGCTTCTTGACCTGAATTATTATGAGGCCATGGCAGGCTCCCATCTTGGTGTTTTCCCAAGCTTCTACGAGCCATGGGGATATACGCCCATGGAAGCCGGGGCACTTGGCGTGTCTTCAGTTACAACAGACCTCGCCGGCTTCGGAAAGTACATATCAGGAGAGACTAACAATAAAAAGGAGCCCGGCATCTTCGTGATAAAGAGGCTGGACCGCTCGGATGAGCAGGTTTCAGACGAGCTTCTTGAAGTGATGCACAGGTTCGCGAGGATGGGCAAGGAGGAAAGGATAAGGAACAAGATTGAGGCCAAGCGCATTGTCAGCAATGCTGACTGGAAATATTTCATAAAGAATTATGTTGAGGCGCACAAGCTTGCCGCCAGGAAGAAATGGGGAAAAGAGTGATACTATGGAGCTGAGGAAGGACTATATCCTGGACAGGTGGGTCTTTTTTGCCTCTGAAAGGAAGGCAAGGCCAAGGGAGTTCAGGCATGAAGAGACTGCTGAGGGGCATGAATGCTTTTTCTGCCCTGGAAACGAGGCCCTGACCCCAGGGGAGATTGGAAGGGTTGGCTCAAGGGACAAGTGGCAGATACGGTGGTTTCCCAATAAGTTCCCTGCTGTGATTCAGGAAGGAAATCCCCATGTAAGGACTGATAACACATTTTACACGTTCTCATCAGCTTATGGGAGGCATGAGATAATTGTTGACACCCCGGATCACGGCAAGCAGTTGTGGGACTTGCCAAAGGAGCATGTTGCTGAGCTACTTAAGGTGTATTTCGGCAGGATTGCAGAGCTGGAGAAGGTTCCGGATGTCAGCCATGTCAGCGTTTTCAAGAACCATGGCAGGGAGGCAGGCACTTCACTGGTCCATTCCCACTCCCAGGTTGCGGCAATAAGCATAGCGCCAAGGCTGATAAGGGAGGAGGTATCAGCATCCAGGAATTTCAGCTCATGCCCTTACTGCAGCATAATTGATTCAGAAAAGAGAAGCTTCAGGAGATGCTTTGAGAACGGCTCAATCGTAGCCTTCACTCCTTACGCCTCAAGGTTTAATTATGAGATATGGATTTTCCCAAAGAGGCACATAAGCGGTTTTCAGGAGCTTTCTGAAGCTGAGACAGGCGAACTTTCAGATATTCTCAGGCATGTCCTTGCAAGGTTAAGGTCTGTAAACGCCCCTTACAACTTTTTCCTGCATTATTCTTCCAGGGAGAGCCTGCATCCCCACATTGAAGTTACACCCCGGATGGCTACATGGGCTGGCTTTGAGATTTCAACAGACGCAATAATAAATTCAGTGACGCCAGAGGATGCTGCTGCGTTTTACAGGGGAGAATTGTGAGGCTGGCTGGATGAAGGCATTCCACTTTTCTGGAAAGCACGCCAGTTTCATGGATGTATCTGACAATGTGGGCTTTTTCCTGACGAACAGGAACGGGAGCTTCCTGCACCTGTCAAAAGAGCCTGTTAGCAGGTATAATGGCTGGTTTTACAGCCATGAGGGCAGGATGTACAGGATTCTTGATGACATTAGCCCTGTTAACTGCCGCAGCATAACCTCAATTAAGGATTATTCCAGCTATTTTGAAAGGGAAAGGGGAAGCCTTGCAGAGGGCTTTTTTGTTCCTGAAAACAAAAGCTTGCTTTTGTATGAGCTGAGCGAGCCATACCTGGTCTCGCTGGCATTTGACATCAGGGAGGCTTACGATTCAAGGCAGTGGGGAAGGAACTACCAGGTTTATTACGAAAGGGGGGCTATAATTGTTGAGTTCATCAAGAAAACCCACCTGCTTGAGGACATCAGGCATGACAACGAGGAATACCATTTTTTCGTTGCCATACGGCACGATGGCAGGAGCAGCCTCGTAAAAAAGTGGGTTTACAGGGATTACAGCTATGACCGGCTGAGAAGCAGCTTTCCGTGCACAAGGTTTGTCTTTGACGCCCTGAATATTCTTGCAGGCAGGATTGCCATTTCTGTTTCAGCTGACAAGGATGCTGCCCTGAGGGATGCCAACGCCGCATTTGCGAATTTTGATAAGCTTGTCAGGTCTGTGAAGCGGGCAAAAGTGCCTGCAGGAAAAAACACTGCATACAATTGTGCTGCAGGCTCACTGCTTGGGCTGTGCACTGGAGAGGGATTGCTCGCCGGGCTCCCCTGGTTTTTCCAGTTGTGGAGCAGGGATGAGGCAGTCAGCAGCAAGGCATTGATGCTTCTTGGAAAGTCTGATTTTTCAAAAAAGATTCTGTTCAGGCAGCTTGAAGGCGCTCTTGATGATGGAAGGACAAAGAATGTCTTTGGGAGGAATTATTCCAGCGGGACAGGCCCCGCCCCTTCCGGCTCTGCCGACGGCATAGGCTGGGCATCTGTCAGGATTAGGGACTTGCTTCTTATGAATAAGCTTTCAGCCGTGGAAAAAAGGCACGCTACAGACTTGCTTGGGAAATCAGCTGAGAATATCAGGAGGAATTATGAGCAGGATGGCTTTATCTTCAACCGAGCGCTTGAAACATGGATGGATACTGCTGTTGCAGGCGATACCCGGGAGGGCTTCAGGATTGAGATACAGGCTCTGCAGCTTTCAATGTACAGCCTTTTGCACAGGCTGACAGGAAAAAGGGATTATGCTAGGCTGGAAAAGGAGCTTCTTGGAAATGTGAGGGCTGAATTCTGGAATGGGAAAATCCTTGCTGACGGATTAAGGGATTTCACGCCAAGGCCGAATGCGTTTATTGCAGCCTATGTTTACCCCGGATTGCTGGGCAGGGATGAATGGGCTGCCTGCTTTGGGAGCCTGCTTGATTCCCTGTGGCTTGACTGGGGAGGGCTTTCAAGCATTGACAAGAACAGCCCCCTCTTCATGGATAGGCATTCAGGGGAGCCCCCGAACAGCTATCACCGCGGCGATTCGTGGTTCTGGATAAACAACCTTTCAGCCATTGTGATGCACAGGGCTGACAAGAGGCTGTTTGGCAGCTATGTCAAGAGGATTTACGATGCAAGCACGCATGATATCCTGTGGAAGGGTGCTATTGGCTGCCATTCAGAGCTCAGCTCTGCCAGGGAGCAGAGCGCAGAGGGCTGCCCAAACCAGGCATGGAGCAGCGCTATGTTTATTGAGCTTGCCAATGAGCTGAAAAAGAAATGATTGGAAATAAAGCTAATAGTCAACATCCCCCTTCAAGGCACTGAATACCTGCTTGATGTACCTTTTCTTGCAGTATACCTTGAACTCATTAGGATTTATAACTAAAACTGGCTTGTTGAAGTTTATCTTCATCTTACCACCCCAGAACCATGTTCTTTCTTGATGTATATAAACATTTGTTACACTTTGAGAGTGGAAATTCGCATAATAATAGCCCTTGCTGCCAGTTAAGTTTAAACAGGAGCAGACGAGTTCTGGCTGAATCCTTATTAAAGCCTTGCTGCGAGGAACATTGCCTGGCTCCAGGCAAGCGGAGTGTTCTCATTGTGCCTGCTTGTGCCTGAGTAATACAGCTCAGGAAGCTCGCCCTTTTTGTTCATGGCATCATAGGTCTTCTTCATGTAATAAGCATACTTTTCAGGATTGTTCATCTGCCTGTAAATGATTGCAAGCCATGGCAGCCCGAATGTCCATTCTGCCTCGCCAATTCCGTTGTTGTAGTATTTGTCCCCTGCATACCTGATTACGCCGCGCCTTTTCAGCAGCCTTGATTCAACATTTTTCAGTATCTGGAATTTCTGCTGCTCATTGGCAGCATTATAAGGGTATATAAGAGAAAGCAGCGCTAAGTCTGTTTCCTTTGTTCCTGATTCGCGAGGCAGCAGCTCATTCAGCGCATCCTGCCCTTTCAGGATTAGTTGCCCTGGCACTTCTATAATGTGGCTTATTGCCTTTAACCCTGCAACGCACGCCCCTATTGACGATGCGTGGATTTCCTCGTTCTCCTCCCATATTCCGTTGTCCCTGTCATGCCAGTATTCTATGGCCCCAAGGTAATCTACAAGCTTTTGCAGTATCCGCAGGTCATTGCTGTTGCGGATTATCCTGTTGCCCTTTTTTTCAAGTTCACCTATTTTGAAAAGCACTGCACCTATTGCATCATTCTGCTTGTTTCCCCATTCCTCATAGATTTCTGCCATTGTTATGGGGTCATATCTTGCGTGGATATACCTGTATGCCTCCTTTGGGAACGGCTGCCTTATCATCCAGTCTATCTTGTATTCGTGCTTCAGGAATATGTCAAGCAGCGCCCTGTATGTCCTGATTAGCGCCCTTTTGTTCTTTGCAGCCTCCAGCCCTATGGCTGCATATACATTATCCCTCAGCCATGCCCTGTTGTAGCCTGTCTTCACATCCCTTGCAGCAGCAGGGAACAGCCCTGTCTTGTGCTGCAGCTTTTCCAGTATCTGAATGCTTTTTTGTATCATTTACACCCCCTCGGATATATGCATATACTGAATTCGGCAGTATATAAACCTTTCTAAAATCACTACTATTAAGTTATTAAAATAGCAATATTTAAATAGCAGCCTGTAAACACCCTGCCCATGAGTGAATATTCTATTTCAGTCCTTGTTGATGTTGTCAAAGGCAGTTTGAGAAACAGCTATGATTTCATTCACTGCACGTTTTCCAGGGGCTTTTTGCCAGGCGATGTTCCGAGGATAGGCACTCCTGAAATAGCCCGCCTCCTTGGCACAATTGAGCCAAAGCCCCATAATGCCGGAGATGTGCTAAGGCTGCACGCTGCAGGAAAGCATTATGGGAGAGATGTTGTCTCGGTTTTTTACATCAGCCAGTTCCATGGCGCCTCTGTTCTTGTGAACGAGGATTCTGTATCTGACACGCAGGGCAGGGTTTACAGGACTATTGACCTGCTTATTGAAGGCGAACAGTAACAAGCTTTAAAAAGCAGGGAAAGTTTAGGTTCATTTGAGGTGGTTTGATATGCTTTGGCTGGCTATAACTCTGGCAGTGCTGGTTGTGATTTTCTTTTTGATGGGATTCAGGATTCTGATGGAGTATGAGCGTGCAATAGTGTTCAGGCTGGGCAGGTATTCAAGGACGATTGGCCCGGGCGTTGCATTTATTATCCCGTTAATAGAGGGAATGAAGGTTGTTGACATGAGGATTAAGACTGCAGACATTCCGAGGCAGGAGGTAATGACTAAGGATAACATTCCCATCCTGGCCAATACTGTTGTTTATTTCAGGGTTGAGAATCCTCAGAATGCAATTATTAAGATTGAGGATTTTGAGTATGCAGTCAAGCAGTACACCCAGACAGCCCTGAGGGATGTTGTTGGTAACTCTGAGATGGATTTTGTTCTCACTGAAAGGGAAAAGGTTGCAACTGACATAAAGAAGATAGTTGATGCTGAGACCAGCGGGTGGGGTGTTGACATTGAATCAATCAAGATTCAGGAGATGGAGCTTCCTGCTGAGATGAAGAGGGCGATGGCAAAGCAGGCAGAGGCTGAGAGGGAGAGGAGGGCTGTAATTATCGCTTCAGACGGCGAACTGAAGGCATCAGAGAACCTGAGAAAGGCTGCTGAGAACCTTTCCAAGAGTTCAGGCGCGCTTCATTTGAGGACTCTCCAGACGATAAGGGACATTGCTGCAGACCCATCTGAGAAGATTGTCCTTTTCCTGCCATCAGATACAGGGGATATCATAAGCCACTTTGTCAGGAAGAAGTAATGCCTTATGCTGGAGCACAACAAGCGCTATCTGCAGATAGCATTCAATGATGACTCATCAATGGTGGAGCGGATTCTGCCAGGGATTCCACTTAGCGACAGGATTCTGGTAGAGGCAGGCACACCGCTCATCAAGAGGGAGGGCATGAATGCCATAAGCACGATTGCCCAGATTTGGAGGGGCAGGGTGGTTGCAGACCTTAAGACCATGGATGGCGCGGTTGATGAGGTTGAGCTTGCTTACAGGGCTGGCGCCTCTGCTGCAACTGTGCTTGGCGCTGCAAGCGTTGAAACCATTGACCTTTTTATAAGGCGGTGTGATGAGCTGGGCATTGACTCCATGATTGACATGATTGGGGTTGAGGAGCCGTTGGGCGTTATCAGGCGCCTTAAGCATCCGCCGGCAGTGGTGGTGATTCATAAGGGAAGGGATGAGGAAGGCACCAGGGGCAAGGTAATCAGGTATAAGCACATAAACAAGATAAGGAGCAAGTATGACGTCCTCATCTCTGCAGCAGGGGGAGTTGACCTGAAGGAGGCGAGGAGCGCTATCTTCAATGGGGCAGAGATAGTTGTGGTTAACATTGTCAGCCCAACTGACCCCTGGACCGGGATATCAAGCGAGGGGAATGTGGCTGAGATGGCTTCCAGGTTTCTTGAGACGATTGCGTAAACCTTTTTAAGCAGGGCCATAATTTCTTTTTTCATGGCATTGTATTTCATCGGCATCGGGCTGAATTACGAGACCGACATCACAGTGAGGGGTCTTGAAATAGTGAGGAATTGCGACTATGTCTACCTTGAAACATACAGCAGCCTCCTTGCCTGCTCTGTTGCCGACCTTGAAAGGTTTTACGGCAGGAAGGTAGTGCCTGCCAGCAGGGAGCTGGTTGAGCAGAGCAATGAGATTGTTGACAAGGCTGCATTTTCCAATGTGGCATTCCTGGTAATAGGCGACCCTTTTGCCGCAACCACCCACATAGACCTGATGCTGAGGGTGCGCAGAAGGGGCATAAAGTTCTCAATAATAAACAACGCCTCAATAATGACATCAATAGGCATAACAGGGCTCCAGATTTACAAGTTTGGGAAGACATCCAGCGTCCCCTTCCCAGAGACTAACTTCCAGCCAGTAACCGCTTATGAAGTCCTGAAGCAGAACAGGATACTGGGGCTGCATACACTCCTGATTCTTGACCTGAAGCCTGAGAAAAAAAGGTTTATGAGCGTAAATGAGGCAATCAGGATTCTTCTTGACATTGAGAAAAAGAGGAAGGAGCAGCTGTTCAGCGAGGACAGCTTGTGTATCGGGTGTGCGAGGATTGGAAGGGATGACTTTCTTGTGAAGGCTGGGAAGGCGAGGGACCTGCTTAATTTTGATTTCGGAACAGCTCCCCATTGCCTTGTCGTGCCTGGTGAGCTCCATTTCGTTGAGGAAGAGGCAATCTCCATCTGGAAATAAGCTGTTTATGACTGTAAAAACAGCGCTATCAAAAGATTTAAATATGTCTTATAAAATAGAGATTATGTTACATATTTGAGCTAAGGGGTGGGATTTTTGCAGAATAAGGAAATCTTCAATGTTTTTTTCAGGGAAAAGCCTGCTATGATGCTGATAGGGCTGAAGAACGCCAAGGGCGAGGTTTACGCCTCAAGCCTTGCAAAGTCAGTTGACTGCACATACTCCCATGTTGTGAAAATCCTTCAGGATATGCAGAAGTCAGGCCTGATAAACTTTGAGAAGAAGGGAAGGCTCAAGATACTGACCCTCACAAAGGCAGGCAATGAGGTTGCAGAGCATATCAACGGGATTATGAATCTTCTTTAGGCAAGATTTAAATACAACCTTATAATTCTTGTTTTAATGGGGTTAAAAATATGTTTGTAGTAGACCTTGGGAAGGGGATTTTCTCGCTTCCTGCAAAGGAGATTTCTGCAGGGGAAGCGAGGAATTTCAGCTCTGGGCTTGCAATAAGGATAGTCAATCTCCTTGTAAAGAAGCCTATGTACCCTATTGAGATTGCCCGCGAGTTAAAAGTGCATGAGCAGAAGGTTTACTATCATGTCAGGAACCTTGAGAAGGCAGGCATAATAAGTGTTGTAAGGGAGGACAAGCGGCAGGGCGCTGTTGCAAAGTTCTATGCAGCTGATAAGCCTGCTTTCATAATCAGGTTCAAGCCGCTTGAGGAGAGCCAGAAGCTTCTTGGCAAGGGCGATGTCAGCTTCCTGAAGCCTTTCATAGTTGACGGCAAGCTTGACGCGCTCATCATAGTTGGAAGCCCTGACCCGCACGGCCCTGAGAAGGCCCGCTCAAGGGACGGCTATTATGGAATGGACCTTGCCCTGTTTTTGGGCTCATTTCTCAACCATGTCAGCAATTTCAATGTGAAGCTTGACACTGAAGTGAGAGATGCTGACCTGAGGAACAACCTGATTCTGATTGGAGGGCCTGTTGTTAATAAGGTAACAGCAATGGTGAACTCAAAGCTTCCTGTAAGGTTTGACAGGGATTCGCATTGGGGGATAAAGTCATCTGTTTCAGGGAATGTATATCCGAATGACGAGTCAGGGCTTATTGTGAAGTCAAAAAGCCCTTTTGAACCTGGAAAATTTATTCTTCTGGTGGCTGGGAAGAGGCACGCCGGGACAAGGGCTGCAATCATAGCATTTATCAAGAATTTCAGCGGGGTGTGCTCAGGCAATATGCATGACCGGGCTGTTAATGCAAAGGTTGTGGAGGGCATAGATCTGGATTCTGACGGGATTATTGATGATATTGAGTTTAGGGAGTGATGGCTGTTTTTTCAAATAGGCTTTTCGCCTCCTCTATGAACTGGCCTTCCCTGTCAGTGGCTATTATTGCGCCTGCAGCCCCCATATGGCCTCCAAATGAGCCATCCACCTTTTCCACTATTCCTGATATCACACCCCTCAGGTCTGTTGTGGCTGAGCTGCCGCTGAGCCTGATGCTCACCTTTGTGTTCCCGTCCCCTATTTGTGCCATTGAAAGTATGAATGTGCCCTCGCCAAGGTAGTTTGACTTGGATAGTATTGACGCAAGGGTTCCAATCATCGTGTGCATTATCTGCCTGCCTGCATTTATTATTATGTAGTTCCTGCCCCTGATTATTTCTCCTGAGCTGTAACTTTTCTCAAACCATGTGAGCCCTTTTACAATCTCCTTCTTGTAAAGGGCAAGATGGGCTATTGCCTGTGCCTTGAGCTTTTCATCGCCCAGGCAGGCGCCTATGCCAAGCTCTGACTTGTCCATCCTTCCGCAGGCATTAAGGAGTGTTGAGAACTCCTTGGCATCCCTCAGCGGGGATTTTTTTTCTTCCCCGAGAAGTATGTATACCCTTCCTATTATCGCCTCAGGCTCTTTCTCGTTAAGCCTTCTCATGAGTATTCCAGTTACCAGGTTTTTGAGCTCCCTGTCATCCAGGTCAACAAGGCTTCTCCATGAATCGCCGTTTTTTGGGCTTATGCCAAGCTGATGCAGGAACTGTATTGCCCCGCTTTCGCTGCCTGTAACCCCCGGGATGTTGTGCTCTGTGCTGTATGCGAGTGCATTGTGAAGCGGCTTTGTCTGCGCCCCAAACAGCTTGAGCCCCTGGATGACTTTCATCTTTCCGGACTCAACAGCGTCTTTCAGTATGTCTGTGTTGACCCTTTCAAAGCCGTTGTTTTCCTGCACATCCCCGATAGCCCCTATTATGGCTATATGCGCCATATCCCTGTTTCTTGCATCAAGTGCCCTTGAAAAAAGGTAGGCAACCCCCGCCCCTGAAACCTCTTTTGAGCCGTCTATTTCAAAAAGGTGCGGGTTTAAGTGGACTATATTGCCAATCTCCTCAAAAGATTCAGGCTTGTGGTGGTCAAAGATGTAGATGGTTTTGCTGTCCGGGATTTTTTTGAGCAGGTTGAACTGCCCTGAGCCGAGGTCTGTGAATGCTATGTAGCTGAACGGCTCGTTGGCAAGGCTTTCAGCCAGCGCCTCATCCAGCTTCTGGACGATTGACACTGTGTATTGCCTGCCAGCCCTCTTCATTGCCTTTGTAAGGATTGAGCATGAGCTGAGCCCGTCAGCATCAAGATGGGATATTATCCTGATTGGATGGCCTGCATCAATCTTCCTGAATTCATCTGCAACCCTCTGCGCACATGAATAGAATTTTTCGTATTTGTCCAATTTAGCTCATTTTCTGGTTCGCTGATGTCATATTTAAAAGTTGCTGAACGTGAAAAGAAAAAAACGATATGGAAAAGCAGCCTTACTCTATCAGCATCCTGATTTTTTCTGGGTCGTATTCCCAGTTTTTTGCCAGCTTTCCGGTTCTCTTGTAGTATTTTACAAGCCTTCTTATCTTTGAGTCTGCAAGCTGCATGCCCCGCTTTGCTGTCATGTCCTTGTGGTTGGCTTCAAGGTGCTTCTTGACAATGATGTTTCTCTTGATTATTGACATCAGGTCTTCAGGTATTGCTGACAGGAGCTTCTTCTCCTTCATTATGCCTGTTATGCTTTTTTCAGAAATTACCTTCACGCTTGGTATCCCGTAGGTATCCCTCAGGTGCATTCCGATGGCACTTGGTGTCTTTCCATCTTTGGCCAGCTTGACTATGAGGAGCTCTATCTCCCTGTCCTTGTACCGTATCCATGAGGGCTTTATGTTGTTCAGAGGCTTTTTGGAGCCTGCCTTTCCCTTCTTTCTGGAATGCATTCGTGCCATTCTGTATTGGAGGTTTTTAGGGCGGTTTATAAAGTTTTTTGTGCACGAATAGATTTTTATTGCCAAAGCCGCTCCCATTCAACATGGCAGGCAGCTACAGGGAAGTTCTGGAGTATTTGTATAATCTTGAGTCTTTTGGGATGAAGCTGGGGCTTGGGAGCATTTCAAGGCTGCTTGCCGAGCTTGGGAGCCCTGAGAAGAGCTTCAGGTCTGTCCACATAGGGGGAACAAACGGGAAGGGCTCTGTATGTGCATTTGCAAGCTCAATTCTCAGCTCCTCTGGATTCAGGGTGGGAATGTACACTTCTCCGCACTTGTCAACATTCAGGGAGAGGATTCAGGTTGACGGGCAGCTTATAAGCGAGGAGGAAGTTGTAAACTGCTTTAACAGGGTTTTTGAAAAGGCTGAAATGCTCAAGGGCGAGTTGATGGTGACTTACTTTGAGTTTGTAACTGCCATTTCTTTCCTTCATTTCAGGGACAGGAATGTTGATTTCGCAGTTGTAGAGGTTGGGCTTGGCGGAAGGCTTGATGCCACTAACGTAATAGTTCCAGAGGTATGTGCAATAACCCATATTGCCTTGGAGCACACAGAGCATCTTGGAAATGACCTGCTGAGCATAGCTGGCGAGAAGGCAGGCATAATTAAGAAAGGAATTCCTGTTGTTACTGCTGAAACAAGGCAGGATGTATTGAACCTGTTTAGCAGCGTATGCAAAAGCAAAAGTTCTGAGCTTTTGCCGGTTGACAATATGTTCAGGGCTGATATTATCAGCTCAGGCATTGACTGCCTTGAAATGAGGGTGTCAGGTGATTATGATTATCATCTTAAGGTCAGGCTCCTGGGAAGGCATCAGGCAAGAAATGTTCTGGTTGCCCTGTGCATTGCTCATGCCCTTCAGTCCAGGGGTTTCGGGTTGGCAAACTATGCTATAAGGAATGGCATTGAGAGCGCAAGGTGGCCTGGGAGGATTGAAGTCATTTCAAGAGCGCCATTGGTTATTCTTGATGGAGCACATAATCCTGACGGGATGAGCGCTCTTGCTGGTTTTGCAAGGGAAAGCATCAGCAGCAAAATCATCCTGGTTTTGGGAATTTCAGAGAATAAGGATATTGAGTCAATGGCTGGGCAGGTTGCCTTTGCAGACGAGATTATCTTTTGCAGGGCAAGGTACAGGGGTGCTGACCCGTGGATGATTTTAAGGCATTTTCCTGGTGTGAAGGCCCGGATAATAGAAGATGTTGTCCAGGCAGTGAAGGCAGCAATCAGCGATGCTAAGGAAAAGGAAAGCGCTGTAATAGTGAGCGGCTCGCTTTTTGTAGTGGGCGAAGCAAGAACTCTCTGGAGCAATGAGAAGGATTAGATTGTCTCAGATGCTGGAAAGTATTGATTTTGAAATGACTGCTTTCCTGTCAACAGCCCCCTTGGGAATCATTGAGGAAAGCTTAAGGGGCATTCTTGCAATGAGGGTGTTTATTGCTATGTAGGATGCTGCTATGCCTAGTGCGAAAAGCAGCCTTTCCTTTATAACCGCTGGAATTAAGTTTATCCATAAGTCAGGTGTTGTTGGGAAAGCCCATATCCATATCGCCCCGCCGACTGCATGCGCAGCGAAAGTCGCTCCAAGGCTCTTGAGCAGTATCCTTTCAGGGAGAACGGCGCAAATCAGGGGTATTGTCCAGAAAAGCGCATAAAACCATACCTCCCGTCCAACAGGGTTCATCAGGAACAGCCCTATGCACGCAATCGGGATTAATGCTGCATAAACCCTGTTCTTGTGCGCTAGCCCGAAATAGGCAGCTGCAAGAATCAACGGAAGGAATCTCAATGCTGTTATCAGGTCCAATTGCTTTCCTGTAAGCATGAGGCTGGAAAGCTGTGCTGTCATTACTGAAACCGCTCCTATGGCAGGTCCCAGGAAAGAGCCTGCAATCGGCCCGAAAAACTGAAAGAGCGTGAAAAACTGGTTTTTTGCTCCAGCCAGCTGGGAAAAGTTAATGTTTCCCAGGAGGAGAACCATCAATGTGAAAATAGCGAAAAAAGCTGCCTTCTTTTTTGTTTGGGCGTCAGGCATGGCCTGGGCAAACAGAAAACAATTTAAATATTTTTCCATTGCCCTGCAGATATGAAAACAGCGCTGGTTACAGGCTCTGCAAAGGGGCTTGGAAGGACAATTGCCGTTGAGCTTGCAATGGAAGGCTACGCTGTCTGCGTTAATTACAGGAAAAGCGAAAAATTTGCCGAGGAGACATTAAGGCTCATCAGGGGGCATTCGCCGCAGTCCTTTCTTGCCCAGGGCGATATGAGCTCGTTTAAGGACGTTGAAAGGGTAATTGGGCTGATAGTTCAAAAATTCGGCTCAATAAGCCTTCTTGTAAACAACGCAGGCGACTTTATTTTCAAGAGCCTTGCAGACACCTCTGAGGAGGAGTTCAGGAATGTAATTGACAGCAACCTCATCTCAGCCTTTCTCTGCTCAAGGGAAGCTGTCCAGCATATGAGGAGGCAAAAGGCAGGCAGCATTGTCAATATCGGCTGTGCAGGGTGCGACAGCCTTCTGCCAAGGCCTATGACCACGCCTTATTACATCGCAAAGTCAGGCCTTTTGATGCTCACAAGGCAGCTTGCAGATGATGAGTGGCAGAATGGGATTAGGGTGAACATGATTTCGCCAGGCGTTCTGGAAACTAGTGTTGCAGTGCCAAAGGGTATGCCTGAAGCCAGGCTGACAAGGGAGTCTGACATGATAAATGCGCTGAGGTTTCTGCTCTCTGAAAGCTCATCCCACATCAGCGGGGCCAACATAGAAGTCAGCGGTGGCTGGAGGCCTAAATGATTATTGAGAACTTTGAAAAACTCCCTTTGGTCGTTTTTCAACTGGGGTTTCTCCCATTTCATCTTGCTTATTTTGCTGTCCGCAGTTAGTCTTTCTTCGTCGTCTATAGTTCAAAAATCATTTGCGCTGCAAGAAAGAGAGCGGAAAACACAAATCCTGCTGCAATGATTTTTGAAATGAGGGTTTTTCAAAACCCTCTATTTATGATTATGCCGCTTTCCTGAATGCGTTTCCCAGAATCTCCTGGTCATACCCCTCAGGTATTTTGCCGGTCTTTGCGTACGCATAGAGTGCTGTGCTGAATACCCCGTTGGCGAGGTTGAAGAACAGTATTACGCCAAGGAAGTACAGGCCAATTGCCAATATCATTAAGACTAACACAATCCAGCTAAGCATTGCAGAAAGCGCGAGCAGCCCGAAACCAGCTATTACCCCTAATATTATGAACAACAGCTCTACAAGCCCGAGCCCGTATTGCCTTATCAGGTTCTCGCCCCATGTCCGCCTGAAGGTCTCAACTGAGTTCCTGATTGCCGCAAAAGGGCCCAGGTTGTCGTAAACCATCCCAGGGACTACAAATACTGTCAGGAGACTCCATGATGCCCCCAGCATCGCAATCACTATTTTTAGGATTAACTTTCCAAGCAGCCCTGATTTCTCGGCGATATTGTCCAGTATGTGCAGGATAAGTCCTATCGTGGCTGATATCAGCCCCCACGCAAGAATCAAATGGAATCTTGAGAATGATTCAAACATATGCTCTCAATGCAGGATTTGATGAAGCCCTTATATAAATTTTGCGAAGTTCCGTGCTCTGAAAATGATGGCACACCCTTTAGCTGATTGAACCAATCTGTCGCAGTAAAAAATGCAGCCTATGATGAAAATGAAAAATATTATAAGCCGCCTCTGATAAAATGCATTAATGACAGTTAAGATGAGTTTCGTAAAATATGAAACTTATCTTAATGTGCTGAAGGGCAGGCAGTCATATTATTTGGTGGCAATCCTCTTCCTTGCATTGGCATCCCGGCTTATTTTCCTTGACACATCCTATTTCATATGGGATGAGACAATCTACTTGATGCATGGACAAGTAATTTCCGGGCATCATGCCCCATACAATGAGCTCTTTTCAAGGCCTCCGCTCCTTCCATTCCTGATATCAGGACTTTCAAGCCACGAGGTTATGACAAGGATTTTAGTCATTTTTATCAATTCCCTTATAGTGATTCCGGTTTATTTCCTTGGGAGGATTATTTCTGAAAGGACCGCCCTGATCTCTTCTGTCATCATGGCTGTTTTGCCAGTCAGCATACTCCACAGCAGGTATGTGCTTACAGACCACCTTGGAGCCCTGCTTGCGCTTTCCTCGTTTGTCTGCTTATTTTATGCAATGAAAAGGCTGAACAAGCCCTTAATAGGATTTTCCTCAATTCTCATTGGACTATCAATCCTGATGAAATTCACAAACCTGATTCTTCTGGCTGCTTTTGCTCCATTATACCTCGTCCTATTCAGGAAAAATGTCAGGCTGCTCATTTTCCATTTCGTGATTTTGCTTATAACCCTGGGCCCATTCCTGATATTCAGCCTTGTCTCCTTCGGGAATCCGCTTTTGCCATTCTTCAAAGGCTGGGAAGCTGTTGCAGAGCCACTGCCTGTTGGCATCGGATTTATTTTATATACTTTCCTGGATGCCTTCGGGCTTATGCTTGCTTTCGCGCTGGCAGGCCTGTTCCTCCTAAGGAAAAAATTATTTACGCCAGGACTTTTTCCAGCATCCTTTTTTTTCGCCATAATACTTTTCTACTACTTTTTCATAATGGGAAAGGGAGTTGCAAAACCCCAGTCAATAGAGTGGGAGGCTGAGCGGTTCATGCTTCTGCTGGTCCCGTTTGTTGTTGCATTCGCATCGCATTCATTCTCCCTGGCCTTGAAAAGGTTTGGAACTGCCTTTTTTTGCATAATCCTGGTTATTTCTTTTGCTTCCCTTTATTCCCAATACGCCCGGGCATATACCCCTCAGATAGAATTTGAAAATGGGCTTAGGAATGCTACAAAGGAGGCAGGGCTTTACCTGAAGGATTATCCAACTCAATCTTTTGCATGCCTTGGAAACTGCCCTCCTGTTGCATATTATTCTGGCAAGGACATGACCATGTTTTTTGATGTTTCCCGCCTTAAATCCTCAAATGAGACTGTCCTGGTTTCATTCAGCCCATTGGACTTGCAATCATACACGCTTAACAGAAAGTTCTGCGAAAAGTCCAGCTGCTCATATGTGTATAGAAGCATTTAGCCAGAGGATTTGTGCAAAGCTTATATAGTAATACAGGTTATTTTTCCCATGGCAGGTTTTGTGAAGCAGGTTACTTCTGTAATTCTCAAGGCAGATATCCTTCTTTTTGTTCTTGATGCCAGGGCTCCTGGTGAAACCCGCAATTCCAGGGTAGAGCACATAATCTCTGATAACGGCAAGGGATTGATTTTTGTAATTAACAAGAGCGACCTTGTTGACAAGAAATCTCTCGCAGGCATTTCAAGGCTTCTTTCTCCTTGCGTCTTCATTTCTGCCTCAGAAAAGAGGGGCATTGGTTTGCTTCGTGAAAGGATTCTGATTGAGGCAAGCAAGCAGAAAGTCAGGGGCAGGGATGTCATTGTCGGCGTCCTTGGGTATCCTAATGTTGGAAAGTCATCATTGATTAACGCGCTCAGCACAAGAAATGCAGCCCCTGCGAGCAACGTCGCTGGAACAACCAGGTCTGTTAGGGCTGTGAGGAGCAAGGGGGGGATAACGCTAATTGACACTCCCGGAGTCATTCCATCAGATGAGAAGGATGAGGCAAAGCTTGCCTCAATTGGCAGCGTTGATTTTTCAAGAGTCAGGGATCCTGAGTCTGTTTTTTTCGAGCTGATGGGCTCCCACCCAGGCATCATAGAGCGGTTTTATGGCGTGGATGCTTCAGATGACAAGGAAGAGACGCTTGAAAGAATCGCCCTGAAAAAAAGGGTCCTGGCAAAGGGAGGCGAGCCTGATTCCAGCCGGATGGCACGGTTAATTCTCCAGGAATGGCAGAAGGGGACCATCAGATAGCTGCCAAAAAATAGCCCCGCGCGAAAAAGGAAAGTTTTAAATAGTTAATTAGCTAATGATTAATTAGGTGGTCTGGAATGCTAGTGAAAATAAGCAAAGGCTATCAGTTGACAATACCCTCTGAAATAAGAAATAAATTCGGGTTGAAGCCCGGAGTAGATGTGAGCATAAGCGTCAAGAAGAACGAAATAGTTATAACCCCTTTGGAAGATGTGAAGATAGATGCTGTTTACCGCAGGGCCGACAGGTTCAAGCCGCATAATTTAAGTCCCGAAGATTTGGAAAAGATGGAAGATGGATTTTATTGAATTTCTAGACAGCAATGTTATTGTATATGCTTTCACTAATAATCCAAGAAAGGAAAAGTGCAGGAAGGTGCTTAGGGAGAGAAATTTGATTACAAATGCTTTGGTGATTGCAGAGTCAATTGCTCAAATAGGCATAATAGCTGATAAAGAACAGGCAAGACAGGTGTTTATTGCCATTATTAAATATGGAAATGTAAAAATTGTTGATTTGGACAGCAATCTTTTGTTTGAGTCAGTAAAGCGAGCTCAGAAATATGATTTAAAGCTTTTTGACCTAATACATTACACAACATGCATCTTAAATGACTGTCAGGGGATATTGAGTTATGACACTGACTTTAATAAGTTAGAAATACCCAGAAATGAGCCTTAGAATATGATTACAACGATTTTTGATTAACAGTTTGTTCCCTGCTGCTTAAAATCTCTTCGTCAAGGGCCTTTTCAACAACCGATGCAGTTTTGATGCCTATTCCTTTGACTTTTGCCATGTTTTTCTTGTCAGCATTTGCCAGATGTCTTATGCTCTTGAATTCAGTGAATAATTTAGTAAGCTTGTCAGGGCTTGTCCCGAAGAATGCCTTAAGGTGCATAAGCCTGAAGTTGCTTTTCCACGGAACTTTGCATTCGGGGAGGTAAAATTGCCTGTAGTAAATCTTTTTTATTGCATAGGCTGTATCCGCCATGTCTTTTGTAAATAGGATTCTCATATCCATGTCTATGCTGATTGCCCGCAATGAACTGTAAAGATAATCAGGGTTGTTTACATGAGAAAAATCAAAAAAGCCTTCAACAATTAGGTACGGCTTGTCAAATTTCATGATGTTCTCAAGCTGAGTGTACAATCTCCCCGAGGCAATGGATGAAAAGAAGTCTGATAGGCTTTTTCTTTCAATTGCTATGTTGTTGAATGTGTAGTCTCCAGCATCATTTTTGATAATTTTCACGCTTATTTTTTGTTTTAGCATGCTTATAATGGCAGAAGGCTCATGAATATCTGCATAAATCATAATACGGTTATTGAAAGAATGAGCTTATAAAACTGTGTCCGGATTTTTAGGAAAAGTTCCGGAAATATCCTATTGCACTTTTAAGTATGAACATTTTTGTTAAAAAGGGGGATTCTAAAATTTCTTCAGGAAGTCAGTTGGATGCATTATTTTTATGCACTCATATCTGCCAATTTTCAACAGATGGTTGTCATAAGTTACTATGAAGAGTGATTTGGAGCTTAGTGCGCATTCAATAATTTTATTGTCATCAGGGTCTGCTTTTACCGCATTAAGCCGCTCTTTTATTTTGACTATTTTGGACAAATTCCCGATTTTTTCAATTACATTTACAGGATACATCCCTTCTTCATCAAGCAACAGCTGGAACTTTTCCTCTTCCTGAAGAACCCGGAAGATTTCAATAAGGATATCTTTTGATGTGAACACTAATATTTTCTTTGACTCAGCAAGTGCAATTACCTTTGATGCTTCTCCATGCCACAAAAGGCCGGAAAGCCAAACATTAGAATCAAGAGTTACTGATATCATTTTTTGGCTGACCTGACTTTTCTAATGGCCATTTCAACATCATCAAAGGTTAGTTTACGTTCTTTAGCAATCCTTCGGAAAGGAGCAGCTACTTCTTCCCAGCTTTTTTGCGGGAGATCCATTTTCTTAAAGAGAATCTGGTTCCCACTAGACCAAACTGCAAAAGGAGTGCCTTCTTCAATTCCCAGCTTTTCCCGGATTGATTGCGGAATCACTACCTGCCCTTTGGATGAGGCTTTTGCAAATTCAACATTACTCATTATTATCACCCAAATAGGCAGATTATTGTCAGATATATAAATTTTACGATTTGTAAGAAAGTAAGAATAGCCCCAGGCGGACAGACCCTCTTTTTGTAACTTCTTGGGTATAATTTTTACTTATATGGCTACAAAGCTTAAATAGTAGAAAAAGTTTTTGGTGTTGTGATATAGTTGTTGGTTCAGGTTGACCAAATGGATAGCTTCAATTACTATGAAGAATAGGGAATTGGTGTCCCCATATGGTTATTGATTTGTGTTGGCCAATGGTCACTCTGAATGGTTGCGCCTTTAGGTCATGCCTGACGGTCACCTTACGGTTGCCTCAAATGGTTGCGCCGTAGGGTTGCCTTGTATGGCTACGCCGAAAGTCACGCCAGCGGTTTATGCTTATGGATTGGCCGATGGACGCCCCAACGGTTTTACCGCCCCATTCCCGTACAGCTATATGGCGGGGCATTCGCAGGACTAATGTGAGGTGAAACAAATGAAAAACCCATTTAACAGGGGACGTTATTGGAAGAACCTGAGCAAGCTACGAAGGGCTGGCATTAGGCCAAAGCAAGCCAATTCTATGGCAAAGAAGCTCACAGATGCCCAAAAGCAGGAGGAGAAGGATAAGTTCAGGGAGGAGGTTGAGGATGAGCTTAAGAAGTATGGGATAATCTGCTAAAATCCTTATTGCATCCTTTCAGTATACAATTCATAATCTCTACAGGTGTTTTTAAATTCTTTTTTGCTGAATGGGTTACTGCTTGTTTCAATTATTATTTTATCCTTATCTTTTTCTAAGTTAAAAACAACATTTAGATCATTTATAGGTGATTTGAAATAAAATTCTTAGGAGCACAAATAACAGAAACACTACTCAGCATCATAGAAACCATCAAACTACAAAAAAGAAACCCACTAGAAGAAATGCACAAACTACTAACTTCAAACAACTAACTATTTACTGAAAATGACAAAATTTATATAGTAAATAAGACTACATTAATGTAGTCAAATAAGATGGAAAAATATGGTATACTTTACGGATATAAAGCCAACAGTTCACTACTTGGAGCACCATGCGTCTGAAGTTCCTTGGGACAAAGCAGTGGAAATCGTGATAACTACAAAAAATCCGCGGAAGAAAGGGCCGAAATTTGAAATAGAAAGAGATGGATACTACATATTGTTTGAAATAAAAGATAGGATATTGTGGATAATCAACGCAAAAAGAACTTGATAAGAGATTTAAAGCTACACAAGTGACTACATTTATGAACTGCCCAAATTGCAATTCGAAACTAAGGAAAGTTGAAGTTAACGTACATGGTGCTGAGAATAAGGCAGTAAGCTACCAATGCACTAAATGCGATTATTTTGAATTTGAACAAAAATCTGCTCAAAAGGTTATCGAAGAACTGAGAGAAACGCCACTGAAAATAAAACAAAAGGTAGTGAAACTTTCTCAAGAGCGTCTTGGGATTTATTTTAATAAAAACGTAGTTAGGAGTCTGGAAATCAAAAAAGGAGAGGAGATTTATGTTTCAGTTCCAGATAAAAGGCACATTCTGATAGAATTAAGAGATTAATCCAACAAAGTTTCATATTAAACTGAAAAAGTAGCCTGGGCGGGCACTCATTGTTTTTGTTAAAAAGCGGGATTCTGTTCTACAGTTTGCCTTTTTGTTCCAAAAAAGCCTTGTGTTTTTGTATTACATAGTCTGCTTGCTCTAAAAAAACAGATTGCTGGTTTGATTTCTTATGCTCTTTTAAATTCACGAATCTCACCTTTTATGAACCATTTCCTTATTTCCGCATCGGTATAATAACCTTCCCGTATTCCCTGCAATGTGCGGGCGTTTTTGCCATTGTCACTTTTTGAGTTTCCCCCATTAAGTTTGATAAAACTTTCTGCAACAACATATGCTGTTCTTCGGTTGCCGCTTTCAAACGGGTGGGCTTGAATCAGCCCTTTCAACAGCGTGACAGCCTTATCAAAAATATCCCCTTCTTTATTCATTGTAGCTTTAACAGAAGACAGCTATAAAAACTTTATTTAAAAAGTAGCCCCGGGCGGATTCGAACCGCCGTCCCCGGCTTTCTTCTGTGCAGGCGATGGCTGCATGCCATGTTTGCACTGCCAAAGGCCGGGATGATTGGCCGCTACACTACGGGGCTGTATCCAGAAGGTTCTCATGGAGTTTTTTAAATGTTTGCGTGCCCTGCCCTCACTGGCCACTGGACTTGCTGCCGTAACTTTTTTAATTCGTGCAGCTTATTTATTGTGCATGAGCCCCTTCCGCGTGGTTTTGTGCATGGTTTGCAGGAACAGCTTTCCCTCAAGCTATTATGCCGAGTTTGTATGCCCTGTTTGCACTAGGAAGGCTGTTGTTTCAAGGCTGAAGGAAAGGCTTGGCAGGGAAAGCTTTTTTGGCTCCAGTCCAGCTCCCTTCATTGGAAGGTTTGGCTATCCTGTTGTTAATGTAGGCATCCTTAGCCCTGGTGAGGTAACACCTGATGCCTGGATGTATGATGCTCCTTCTTTTTGGGCTGAAAAGGGGCTTTCTGTTTCAGATGTTGTTGATTACAGGGCTGCTCTTGTGAATATGCGCTCCAAGGCTTCAATTAAGGCGGGGGAGAAGGTTATTGGCCTTGTTCAGGAGATTGCTATGTCATCAAAGCCTGTTGATGTTGAGGCTTCTTTCAGGCGAAAGCCTTTTATCAGCCTTAATTTCAGCTCTTTCAATGCTCCGACAGGCCCTGTTGCTGATGTCAGCAAGATTGGCTTGGCTTCAAATCCTAAAATAGATTCTAAGGTGGAGAAGGTATATTCAGAAAGTGATCTTAAGGCTGTTGATGCATTGTCGTACCTTTATGACAGCGGTTATGATGTTAATTTTCTCAGCAGGCTTCTGTCTGCATCAGTCGTTGGATTGAAGCCAAACAGGAGGCTTGTTCCCACAAGGTTTTCAATCACTGCTGTTGACGATATTGTTGGCAGGCGGATTGTTGAGGATTTGCGCTCATTGAACCCGATTGATGAGCATTTTGCTTTTTTCGGAGGTTATCTTGGCAATTATTTTCTGGTAATGTTTTTTCCTGATGTCTGGTCTTTTGAGCTTTTTGAGGCTTATGCCAATGGTGATGATTTTACCACTGATTTTGAGCCTTATTCAGGCAGGAAAGGCTATGCTGAGAACTGTGTCGGCGGTTATTATGCCTCAAGGCTGCCTGTCCTTGAAAGGCTTTCTGAGATGAAAAGGCAGTCTTCTGTTCTTGTTATCAGGATAATAACTGATGAGTATCTCTTGCCTTTGGGCGTTTGGGTAGTCAGGGAGGCTGTCAGGAAGGCATTGGCTTCAAAACCCGTTGCTTTTTCATCCAGTGAGCTCATGCTAAAGTATGCTGATGCTCTTATCAGCAGGAAATTCGGCTACAAGAATGTCCAAAAAATAGTCAACACCAGCAGGCTTCTTGCCCAGTCAAGGCAAGCCAGGCTAAGCAGGTTTTTCTAATTCCCTTAAACTGTTTCTTTTCGCCTGCTTTTTTCAGGTTTTTATCCTTTCACCAGCACTACATCCAGATACTCTTCAGGCTTGAGCAGGGATATTCCTGCCTCCTTGCTGATTATTTCAACCTGGATTATCTTTTCTGGATGTTCAAGGTCTACTTTCTGTCTGTCTATGACATCTGTAAGCTTGACTACCAGCTCAGTGCTGTGCATCTTGTCCCAGTGGCGCTTGTTTATTGCCATTTTCCATCGCTCATTATGGCCTATGTTGGAAACAAGCCCTTTGATGGTTTTTTGCATGGCAGGCAACTCTGACTTGCACCACGCGTCTATTGGCGTGTACCTGTGGGTTGTGCTTAGCGCCTGCGCCTCCCTTCTGCATATGTCGCCGAGTTTCCTGACAACCCTTCTTGCATCCTGTGTT
>JACPTE010000020.1 GCA_016192945.1 Candidatus Woesearchaeota archaeon | reverse complement strand
GATGAGGTATGGTATTATCATGAAGCGAAGGTTTACCGCAATTCTAAGTCAGGTTACTGCCAGGATTATTCTTCATAACAGAAGACGGCTTTCTTACTTCATGAAGTTGGCTTCCGCCAACTAATAACCACGCAACGCCGGTGATTTGATAGGAAAAAGTAGCTTGAACAATCTATGAAAATGTTTTTATAGCTAGTCACTAATTTTAGCTATATGAAAAAGCGGGATTGCTGCCTATTGGTTTTTCTCATATTGCTGGTTTTTATCTTTGGGTGCAACCAGAGAACACAGGCGCCTATCAATCCCGTTTCCCAGAACACTACAGAAATGGCCAATCTTCCGGAACATTGCAAGGACGGCTTATATAATGCGGGAGAAGAAGGGCTTGACTGCGGCTGGACCTGTCCGAACAAATGCGAGTTCACAGAAAAATGCGGGGATATAAATCAAGACGAAACATGGAGAGGAAATATTCATGCGACGTGTTTTGTGAAAGTGAGCAAAGGGGTCACCTTGACCATCCAGCCTGGAACAATCGTTAAATTTCATCACAGCAGGGATTACAAGAATTTTGATAGGGCAGGCCTGGATACAGAAGGTGGCAATATAAAGGCAATTGGCACTCCTGAAAAAATGATTTGGTTTACTTCTGATGCGCCAGATCCTGCAAATGGGGATTGGATGACAATTACCGCTGACCACTCACCCGGCTCAAGGTTTGACCATGTCATTGTTGAATACGGGGAATTAGGGATACAGCAATTTGATTCATCAGTTCCTATTACTAATTCAATAATACGCTGGATTAATTCCGAAGGATTGTACCAGGAGAGATCAACGCCAATTGTCATCAATAACACTCTGTATGGCAATGGATATCATGAGATGGCGCTTGAGCAATATAACAAAAATGCGCTCATCAAAAATAACTTGTTCAGAGATGGAAATGTAGCAATCCATCATGAAAAAAGCACCTCAATCATAGAAGGGAATTACTTTAAAAATTATCCAACTTATGTCATTAGTGCTGGAATGCAGTCAGGTATTTCAGTCAGGGATAATCTGTTTGAAAATATCACCAATCAAAATCCTGAAGAGCAGCCGACATTTGTGTATGATGGTTCAACTGGTGACATTGCAAATAATACTGTAGTGTATGATAATGCAAGAATGCCGCATTTTGATTATGAAGACCAGCAAAATTTTAAATTGGGATATATTCCCGGACATGAAGATGATAAATACCCCTATGTATATGCAGATACGGATAATACGCGGCGAGTGATAAAAAAAATAGGAAAAGACCTGTCATTTGGATGGACGTTGACGTATGCCAATGGCTCTCTCTGGAGATTTAGCATTGGAGGAGGCCTCGTTGGAAAGGAACTTGATTTTATCAGAATAAATCCCGAGACAGGAGCCTTTGAAAGATTTGCCAATGATGAAATAATCAGTGCGCGGGGATTGGCTTGGGATGGGGAATACTTCTACGTCAATGATGGCAGCCTTAAGGAGATATTCAAGTTTACGCTTGATGGAAATGCGATAAAAATAGTGGAAAAATTTGACATTCCTGATAAGGACCAGGGAGGCACTAATGGCCTTGCTTCTGATGGGAAATTTTTATATTTGATTAGCAGGTATGGGGATAAGATATGGAAATTGGACAAGCATGGAAAAATAGTCGGGGATATAAAATTCAACACACAAGGGGCAAGTATAGGCTATGCAGACGGGTATTTCTGGGTGTATCAGGGATGCAAGAAAGGGTTATGCAAAATTTCCAAGGATGGCACGCTGGTTGGAGAAATCTACCCCGCAGCAAAAGACCCGTGGGGACTGGCATGGGATGGAAAATATCTTTGGGCGTTGTATCGCACATCTGAGAACTTGGAGGATCCTAAATTATATCAGATGGAAATATTAAATGATTCATTGGATTCTGATTCTGCAAATACATAAGAAAGTAAAAACCACCTGAAGAATGGCAAAAGCAAAATGGTTCAATAAAAATATCCTGGGGATGGGGTTGGGAAGCCTCTTCAGCGACTTAAGCCATGAAATGGCAACGGCAATACTGCCGATGTTCCTCTCTGCCGAACTTAATGCCGCGGCATTTGCACTTGGGCTAATTGAAGGATTATCAGACTTGTCATCCAGTCTCGTTAAAACATACTCCGGATTTTTTAGCGATAAGATAGGCAAGAGAAAGCCACTGATAGCATTCGGATATTTTTTGACAGGATTTGTTATACCAAGCATCGGCCTTGCAACTTCCTGGACCCATGTATTGTTCTCGAGAACAGTTGGATGGATGGGACGGGGAATAAGAGGGCCTCCGAGAGATGCATTGCTTGCGGATTCAGTTGACAAAGCAGAAAGAAGCCATGCTTTCGGATTTGAGAGAATGATGGACACTATTGGAGCAATAATGGGGCCGGCACTTGCCTTTCTGCTGCTTCCTATTCTGGGCTTCAGAAACATCTTCTACGTTTCCCTGATACCGGGAATAGCGGCATTTCTCGCAATATTATTTCTTGTAAAGGAAAAGCCAATGAAAGCCAAGCCTGACATGAAATTATTAAAAACAGTGTCCGGAATGACAAAAGAATTCAAGACGTTTCTCATTGCAGCGGGAATATTTGGCGTCGCAAATTTTGCCAACACTTTTCTAGTGCTAAGGGTGATGCAGGCCCTAACTCCTTCGTTGGGAGCGTTAAAAGCAGGCGGCGTAGCAGCTGCGCTTTATGTGCTGCTGAACATAGGCGCTGCCATCTTTGCATACATAACTGGAGCGATTGGTGACAAAACAAGCAAGAAAACGCTAATTATGCTAGGCTATCTGATATTTGCAATTTATTGTGTGGGCTTTGTGATTCTGCCACCTACTTTAATCAATTTTGCATTATTGTTCGTGCTTGCTGGTGTTGAAACAGGCCTGATAGATGTAATGGAGAGGGCATACAGCGCAGACCTTCTGCCTCCAGAAGCAAGAGGAACTGGCTATGGAATGCTAAACACTGTAAATGGCATTGGCGATTTCATATCAAGTTTGACGGCAGGAATATTGTGGACAACTGTATCCTTCACAGTAGCATTCGCATATGGGGCAGCAATGGCAATGCTTGCAGTTGCAGTTCTTCTAATTTCGCGCAAGCGGCGGGGTATCAGTAATGAGTGTTAGGATTTTCAAAGTTGCTGGGAATTTCCCAGCAAATAATAACGTAGGCCGCCCCAAGGGGCGGGGTATCAGACCCAGCAACAAATTAATACAAAATAGCCCCTGGGATGACACTGGCTGTTTCTTTTAAAAAGTGGGATTCCTTGAAATCCTGAAAATGACAAAATTTATATAGTAAATAAGACTACATTAATGTAGTCAAATAAGATGGAAAAATATGGTATACTTTACGGATATAAAGCCAACATATCACTACTTGGAGAACCATGCATCTGAAGTTCCATGGGACAAAGCAGTGGAAATCGTGCTAACTACAAAAAATCCTCGGAAGAAAGGAACCAATTTTGAAATAGAAAGAGATGGATATTACATATTATTTGAAATAAAAGACAGAGTACTGTGGATCATCAATGCAAAAAGAACTGGATAAGTGATTTAAAGCTACACAAGTGACTACATTTATGAAATGCCCAAATTGCAATTCGGAACTCAGGAAAGTTGAAGTTAACGTACATGGCGCTGAAAGTAAAGCCATAAGCTACCAATGCACTAAATGCGATTATTTTGAATTCGAACAAAAATCATCTCAAAAAGTTATCGAAGAACTAAGAGAAACACCACTGAAAATAAAACAAAAGATAGTGAAACTTTCTCAAGACCGTCTCGGAATTTACTTTAATAGCAACATAGTTAGAAGTCTGGAAATAAAAAAAGGAGAAGAGATATATGTTTCTGTTCCAGATAAAAGGCACATTCTGATAGAATTACGTGATTAATCCAGCGAAGGTAGCGTACTAAACTAAAAAAATAGCCCGGGCGGACAGGCTATGGGTTTGTAACTGTTTTGGGTTTTTTGTTGACAATCAGAATTGTAAACCATCAGGATCTTATTTTTGACCATTTTACTAATACTGGCAAAATGGTTTTTATTCGTTTATTTCTTTTCTAACTGTTTTCTTTTTTCAGGCTCTTGAATTCTTTATATTCTTCAACTGTTTTGCCAAAGGTTGCCTTGCTTATTTCATTTGTTAGAATGGCATATTCCTTGTCTTCTTTGACTCCTCGTTTTTGCCATTCGTCAGTCAATTCCTGCCTTATTGCAATACCTCTGACACGTTTCTCGATCCAGTCATCGGAATAGCCTTTTGCCTTGTAAATCTTCTTCATCCTGGCTTGGGCAAGCTCTGGGTCTTCTATCTCTTGTATCCTTTCGTAACCTACTTGGGCCAACCATTGCTTGAAGGGCTCTGCTTTTGGTGAAGGGATAGATTGTATAAGTCTGAAGGCGTTTTTAGTGTTGACACAGTTTAGGCTTTGTGTCCTCCCTGTTGTCTCGATTCTAAGGGGGGTGACAATTTGTCCCCACCCTTCATTTAGTGCTTCATCTCTCTTTCTAAGCTTCTTTAAGTAATCAGAAGGATTAGTAGAATCAGTTAAAACGCTTATGATGTCTAAAGCAACAAAATACCATTGTTCATTGTGCCAAGTTCGTCTTATTTTCTTTCCTTCAAATACAATCAGTGCTTTGTCTCTGTCCATTTTGCCTCTATTTCTTAGATTATCTTATCTAAGACTTTTAAATATCTTGTCCTCATCTGTCCAGTGTCCAGTGGGGAACTGAAGAATTAATAGCCCCGGGCGGATACTCACTGTTTCTTTTAAAAAGAGGGATTCCGTTTCAGGTTTCCATTGAACGCAAAGGTTTATATATGAGTATATATATCTGAACTATAATAATATATCAATCGTGAATACAAAAATGACTCAATCATCACAAGTTAAGGAAAGAGAAAAATTAGCCCATTCACCCACATTGAACACTATTCTCATGGTTGAAGAAACATTAAGAGACAGCGGAGAATTAATGACATTGGCAGAGATTAAAAAAAAACTGCCTAAACAGGTAATGCATCAAACTTTGCTCCAGGTTTTGGATTATCTTCAGATAAGCGGAAAGATTGTTATCGGAACTAAAGGCATTCTATGGGTTTTTACTGAAAGAAAAGAATTGAATGAACTGATGAAACGAGGAACAGAGGCATGAATAAACCCGTAAGGCTGATCCTTCTTAATGAAGCGGATTCAGCTTATAAAAACTTGAACGAAACAGTTGGAAAGCAACTAAAAGAAGGAAATGAAAATACAGAAGAGATGCAATTGCTGCGGTCCATAAAGCAAAAGTTCGAGTTCATAAAAGCAAATCCCTTTTATGGCAATAATATTCCAAAGGCACTAATTCCCTCAATGTATCTAACACAATACAACGCTAAAAATTTGTGGAGAGTTGAACTTACAAACTATTGGAGGATGCTCTACACAATAAAAGGAGATCAGATTGAAGTAATTTGCTTTGTTCTTGACATTATAGGCCATAATGAATACGATAAGAAGTTTGGATACAGGAAAAGATGAAAGCAATTAAGGATAAAGGTAAGATTTTGTACAGCTGTGAACAGTGCAATTTCAAATATAGAGGTAGGAGCACGGCTATTAAATGCGAGAATTGGTGTGAAACCCATCACAGTTGTAACATGGAGATAATAAGGAATGCAATAAAACAGTAAAAAATAGCCCCGGGCGGATTCGAACCGCCGTCAAGGGATCCAGAGTCCCTTATGCTTGGCCGCTACACTACGGGGCTGCCTGCCGGATGGATGGGGCTTCAGGTTAAAAAGCTTTTTCCTGCGCCATTATGCTTTACCTCTTAATCCTTCCAACAACAGCCCTTCCTACCCTTTTTTTCATTCTCTGCCAGAAGGGGGGGAAGTAAATAATCATCAGGAACAGCAGGCCTAGGAATACGGCGAAGTCAAAAGAGCCCCTGGCATAGTAGTTGCAGTTGAGCCCTTCTGAGTTGCATGTCAAGAGCAGCCCTATCTCATCTGTCACGAGCCCGAGCCCTGCCCCGAAAAGGACGCTTCCTATCCTGTGCAGCCTTTCCTTGCTGCTTACAAGGCCTATCCATGCTGCTGCTGATATCAGGGCTATCCCGTAATAGAAATGGTGGATGTGGTAATCCCGTATCACAATGGAAACCCCTGGCAGGATTATCACTGTAAGCCTTGCTGCTGCAAACGATATTATGAATGTGACGAATATTATGAATGGGGTTGTTTTGTTTCTCTTGTGTATGTCCTCGTAGAGCAGGCTTGCAAGGTCCTTGATTATTGATATTCTCATCTTAATGGAACAGGCTGGCAAAAAAGTCTGCTATTATGCTTACGCATTGGTGGTTTTTTGCCTTTTCCAGCGCCCTGCACTCAATTTGGGTGCATTTTCCTTTTTCAGCTTTTTCATTGCCTTTGCACTGAAGCGGCTCGCACAGGTGGTTTTTCGGAGATTCATCCTCCCTGCATTCCAGCCTTGTGCAGGTGTTCTTGTCTGCATGCTCATCATCAGCGCATTCAAGCTTGATGCACGTCCCATTCACTGCGTGCTCATCAGGCCCGCATTGCAGTTTTGTGCAGCCGTGGTTTTCTACTTGCTCGTCCTGGAGGCATTGGACACCCAAGCAGTAGTTTTTGGCGCAGTAATCTGATTCGCTGCAATCCTCGTTTTTGCAGCACTCATAGCTCTTGCACTGGTGGTTTTCTATGTATCCGCAGCTCCCGCATTTCAGCCTGCTGCACGCCCCGTCTTCGCAGCCCTCATCAGAGAGGCACTGGCTGTCTGAGCTGCACAGGGGCCTGTCAGAGCACTCCACGCTGTCATAGAAGTTGTACTTCTCTGTTGCGCACTCCCCGTATTGGATTGAAAACCTTGTTATATTCCTTGTTGTGTTCCACCTTAATGAGAACCTGTTATAGACAGGCTGCCGCGAAACGCTTATGCTTATGTTCCTGAAGTCCGGGCTTAGAATGCCTGGAGAATGCACAAGCTCATCAGTTGCATCTTTTGCCTTGTATGTGAGCAGGAATGGCTTTTCAAATCTCAGGCTTTGCGTTTGGCTTAGCTTGAAGTTGTAGGCATAAAACCTGCCAGTGAACTGCTCGCCCCTCTTAAAGCAGGCATCTGCTGATATGTTTATAATCCTGCAGCTGAATACAAATGCTGGGCAAGATACGGAATACGATTTTGACCCTATGTAAATGGTATATGCCGTCTTGTTGCTGTTTACGAATACTGCCTCTTCAGATGTAAAATAGCTCAACTCCTCTGACCTGCTCCATTCCCCTGGCACTGGAAACTTCGCTGATGAGCCATAGCGCTTGGCATACACGCTCAACTGCTTGCCGTCAAAGTTGCTTATGTACAATGCCCCTGTGTCCCTGCAGCTGAGCCTTAATTCTGCAGATGATTCTGCCTGTTGGGTTTGCACTGCGATAGCTATAATCAGCAGCGTTAGCGCAGCAACACCTCTTTTCATAAAGAAGTGTTTCTGGAGGATTTCCTTTATAAATATTGCTGTGCCTATCAAGTGTGCCTACTAAAGAAATCTTTTTATATTAGGATAGTAAATTACTGGGAATGGAAAAGAGGGCTGTTGCTTTAGCTGTTTTAATGCTGTTTCTGCTTGCTGCTTTTGCTTATGCACAGGAGGATTCTGGCGAGGAGCAGGCTTTGGAGGAGGAGCAGGCTTTGTCTGAGGATGCTGGCATTACACCTGACAGCCCCCTTTATGTACTGGATACGTTTATTGATGACATAAGCGTCGCAACCAAGTCAGGCTCTGCCAAGACTGAGGAGGCGATGAGGGTCAAGAATGAGCGCATAGCAGAGGCTGCAGAAATGGTCAAAAAGAATGATGCCGGCTCTGCTGTAAAGGCATTGAATAACGCAGGGAAATCTGCTGACATTGTTGAGGATAACAAGTTTTCTCCAAATCGTGTAAATGACACTGAGCAGGATGTGAAAAAGAGCATACAGCGCCTTGACGCTATTAAGGCAAAGCTGCCCAATGGCGGTTTTGAGGGCGTTGAGAAGGCAATTAATGCCCAGCTTACGCAGGAGGAGAAAATAAGGGCAGCCAAGGACTTCATAAAGACAATAGGGGATTATTGCGAGGGACTTGCTTATGAGGACATGGAACTCATGAAGGATGACCCTATGTGCAGCGAGAGCAAGGCTCCTGAATGGCTTAAGGAGTACATTGAGTCAGACCTGAAGGCTAGGGAGGATGATGCAAGGAAGCTTATCATAGACCAGGTGACTACCTGCGTTCTGAATCCGAGGGAGTGCGATTGCAACAAAATCCCTGTGAGGAAGCATAGGAATGAGTGTGAGGTAAACAAGGAGCTTGCAATAAAGTGTGAGTATAACAGCGATATGGCTGCATGCAATAAGCTGGATGAGCAGAAGCCTGAAGCCCCTGAGGACCTTCCTGACAGCCTTAGGCCCATATTTGAATCAACCATGAAGGATGCCATCTCAAAGAAGGAGAAGGAGATGTTTGAAAAGTTCAGGCCCCCTGAATGCAGCCAGGTTTCTACTCCAAGGGAATGCTACGATATCATGAAAGGCCTTTACGGCACTCCCCCTGAATGCGAAGGCCTGTCTGATGATGACTGCTTTAAGAAGATGAAGGAGCAGGGCCCTCCTAAAGAATCTGAATTCCCTGCGGAATGCAAGGAAGCAGGCGCCAAGTCCCCTGTTGAGTGCTCAAAGATTATGTTTGAGAAGTATGGAAAGCCCCCCTGGTGCGAAGGCCTGTCTGATGATGACTGCGTTAAGGAGAGCATGAAGCACGGAAAAGGCGAGGACAGGGAGCAGATGAAGTCCGACTTCCCGGATGAATGCAGGGAGGCTGGCGCTACAAAGCCAAGGGACTGCTTTGATATCATGACACAAAAACATGGCCTGCCACGCGAGTGCAAGGACTTGAGCGCTGATGAGTGCTTTAAGCAGGAGATGAGGCGAGGCCCAGGAGAGCGCAAAGAAATGGAGATACCTCCGGAGTGTAAGGACTTATCTCCAGATGAGTGCAGGCAGAAAATGGGCGGCAGTTCAGGATTTGGAGGGGGACAAGCCCTGCCTCAGGAGTGTGAGGGTGTGGGCGCTGAGGAGTGCTTTGAAAAAATGAGGGACAAGTATGGAGTTCCTGAGGAGTGCAAGGATTTGGACAAGAATGCATGTGAGAGCCTTATGCAAAGCAGGGGCAGCATTGGAAGGCCTGGCTCAATGCCCCCTGAATGCGAGGGCTTGAGCCCTGAAGAGTGCTTCAGCAGCATGGTCAACAATGGAAAAATCCCTGAATGCCAGGGAATCAGCCCTGAGGAGTGCAGAAACAGGATGCAGGAAGAGCACGGAAAGATTGGAGAGGGCGGGGAAAGGGCGGGCTCTATTCCGCCTGGATGCGAGGGCTTGAGCCCTGAAGAGTGTAGGCAGAAGATGCAGGAGTCTGGGCGCGAATCTGGCAGCAATAACATGGATAACAGGTTTAACAGGCAGGGCAGGCCTGATGATTGTGAAGGGCTGGGGGATGATGAATGCAGGCAGAGAATGCAGGGGCGTGAAGGTGAGCAGGAGATTAATAATGAGCATAATAATCCTGAGGGGCGCAGGGATGACAGGGGTTCAAGGGAGGGCATGCAGCTGCCTTCTGAATGTGAAGGGATTAGCCCTGAGGAGTGCAGTTCCAAAATGGCTCAAAAGGGGATGCAGCAAAATCAGCCTATTGAGCGCAGGCAAATGACTCAGCCTCAGGATAACCGCAGATTCCAGCAGCCGTTTGATGGGCGCAGCCAGCCAAACCAGCAGCCAACTAATGAAATACGCTCTCCTGAAACTGGACAGCAAGCGCCTTTTTCACAGCCTAATCAGCAGTTGCCTTCTGAGCCGAGGGTGGAGCAGGTTGAGCAGGTTCAGCATGCTGAGCCAACAGCTGAAATCCAGCAGACAGTCACCAGCATTGTGGGCCAGGTAATCAGGGATTTCAGCCGTAGCAAATAACGCCAAACTATATAAAAGCCGGGAGTTTCCTTACTTTCTATGAAACTTATTGCAGAGGGCGCTGAGGCAAGGGTATTCCTTGACGGCGGCAGAATAGTCAAGGACAGGGTTCCTAAAAGCTACAGGATTAGGGAGATTGATGAAAGGCTCAGGAAGTTCAGGACAAGGCGCGAGGCAAAGGTTTTCAATGAGCTTGAAAAGATAGGTCTTGATGTTCCAAGGCTTCTCTCACACTCAGACAGGGACATGAGGCTTGAGATGGAATTCCTGGATGGCAAAAAGCTGCGTGACGTTCTCAACAGGGATAATTGCAGGACTCTGGGCCGCGAGATAGGGAAAAAGATTGGCATGATGCACATGAATGGCATAATCCACGCAGACCTTACCCCCTCCAACATGATTCTTTGCAACAACAAGGTTTTTTTTATTGATTTCGGGCTGAGCTTCTTCTCTGCAAAGCCTGAGGACAAGGCTGTTGACCTTCACCTTCTGAGGCAGGCCCTGGAGGGCAGGAACCACCTGATATGGAGGGAATGCCTTGATGCTGTAATTGAGGGCTACATGAAATCCTATCCGGGCTATAAGCCCGTGCTTGCCCGCCTTGAGAAGGTTGAGTCAAGAGGGCGGCATAAGGGGAAAGCTGCTGCTAAAGAATATTATTTTTAAATAGGCGTTCATTCCCTTATCTTGTGATTGGAATGCCAGATTATCCAGCAAGTTATGATGAGTTGGTTTCAAGGATAAACTCCAGATACAATGCTGTGCTGGCAGAGCTTACTGCAGCCCATGATTACTATCAGGCTCTTATGGGAGGAAGGCTTAACCCAGGGCTGGCTGGTACAATCATGCGCCTTGAGGCAGAGCATGCTTCAGTGATGGGGAAACTGGAGGAAATGCGTCCAGCCAGTGAATCGGTTGAGCCAGCAGGGAATTATGCAAAAGGGCCTTGTTTGGCCAGCATTGTCCTATAATGATTTTTTTGTCAGAGCCCTTCGCAATTCTATTATCCTAGCTCCCAGCTTTGTTGGGACAAAGCCGTGCCTTATTGCAAGGTCAATGCAGCTGTATTGGCTTCCATAAGTTTCAGGCTCTGACAAAACGGGTTTTCCTGCATAGCCAGTTATTCTTTTAAGATAGTCGTAAGCAGGCTTCCAATACTGCCCTAAAAACTCCTGTTCAGGAAGCCCAGAAAGGCCAAGCAAATACTCCAAGGAAAATGCGGACGCCCTTACAATACTTCCGTTTGAAACCTGAATCCTTATCTGCCTGGAATATAGCTCTGGATGACTGTCCCTAATGTCTATGGCTGGCCTCAGACTTAAGAATGACGCTATGTCTGCTATTCCTGATTCTGGGTCTACAACCGCCATCTTTGGCTTACTCGCCCTTGCTTGCCGGCTTCTTTACCTGTATTGGTATGAGCCCTTTTTCAAACTCAAGCTGGGCTATGTTTTTGGGCCTGTATTTCAGCCTTGTCAGATCTTCGTCTGTCAGCTTTATGAGGAATGGCGCTCCTGATGAGAGCTGGAGTGCCCTTACGCCTATTATCCTCGCCTTTTCGTATTTTGTGTAGCTCGTTTTTTCTTCCTTTGCCATTTTTTGTTCACCTGTGAATCCTATAAGCGCTTTGCCAGCTCTTTTGCCTTGTGTATTGCCAGGGAAACCATCTTGTCCACATCTTCTATTGTCAGCGGGCTGTTCTCTCCCTTTTGCATTGCGCACAGCTTTCCATCTGATGTGGTTACTGTGAGCCTCGCGTCAATCAGCTCCTCTTCCTCTGCTGTCGGGTCTATAAGGTAATGTGGCCCTATCTTGTAGACTGTTATCGCTATTGGCGTTTTCTTGAGCGGAAGCTTCTTGTTTGTCCTGCTCTTGTAGTCAAGCTTTTTTTCCTTCTCGTCGTATTCAGGGAGCTTTGTGTCCCTCAATGCAGCCAGCGCAGCAAGTGAGGCGGCATCTATGAGGTTTCCGTCTGCGTTTATTGTCACCAGGTCTATGCATGTTGTCCAGACCCTCTCTCCCTTCTCTATGCACAGGGTTTTTGTGTCCATTGCCTTTGACTCCCTGATGCCCCTGTCCACTACCCTTGCAAGCTCTACTGCCTGGGTTCCGGGTGGGCCTGACTCAAAATCAGGGCTTGACATTGGCGAGAGTTCTGCGCCAACCATGAGGTTTCCATCATCCGGGGTGTCCGGGTATGGCTTTTCTACGCTCATCTTGATGCCTGCGATTATCTCTGTGTCACCTAATTTTACCCTTGCTGAGCCCTCTGCGTTCTTGCTTACCCCGAGCTCCACAGTTATTTCCCTGAACTCATCAAGCTTTCTCTTGTCATACCTTAATCCCTTTTCCAGGAATTTAAGCAAGTGCGACCTTCTTTCATTCTTCATCTGATTCACCAACATATTTTTCCTTCAGGGTGGCTTTTTGTATTGCGTGGATTTCCTTGCATGCCTTTTTCCCCATTTCCAGGGCTTTTATGAGCTGTTCCCTTGTTATCTCGCCATCCATCTGGAGCAGCGTTATCTGCTCACTTTTCGGCATGAATGCCACTGGCACGTCTGCAACTTCACCCTCTGTTGATTCCTCCTCATATGTGAGGTCCACCATTATCCTGCCGTTCACGTTGCCTACTGACACGGCGCTTACAAGCTCCTTCATTGTTATGCCTGCATCTGCCAGCGCGATTGCTGCTGCGCATATTCCTGCGCATCTTGTGCCTGCGTCTGTCTGCGGCAGGTCTATGAACACGTCTATGACTGCATTGGGAAATTCATCCAGGTTGAGCACTGGCAGCAGGGCTTTTTCTGTCACAAGCGATATCTCAGTTGACCTTCTGCTTGGACCGGGCCTTACCCTCTCTCCAGCCCCTGAGAATGGCATCATGTTGTATTTGCACCTTAAAATTCCTCGGGCAGGGTCCTGCAGGAATTTGGGATACAGCTCCCTTGGCCCGTATACTGCCGCATATGCTATCGTGTCCCCTATCTGGAACATTGCTGAGCCGTCAGCGTTTTTTACAATGCCTGTCTTCGCTGTTATAGGCCTCATCTCTTCCAGTTTTCTTCCATCTGTTCTTTTTTCCATTTTCATCATCCTTGTTTTTCCAGGAATTCCTTAATCCGTTCAGTAAGCCCTGATATGTGCGATTCGTTCTCTATCTTCAGGATTGCTTCAACCGCCTTCAGCTCGCTTTCAGGCTGGTCACCCTGTATCCAGACAACGCCGTTCTGGCCTACTGTAATCCTGCATCCTGTTGCATCCTTCACCATAGTGACCATTGAGCCCTGCTTCCCGATTATTCTGGGCACCTTGTGGGTGTTGACGTGGATTATCCTGCCCTCGCCAAGCTTTCTCAGCCCAGGCCCTTTCATTGTGAGGTCAACCAGGTTTTGGGATGTGACATTTATTATGCTGGTGACTATGTAGTCTCCGAAGTTGAAGTATCTTGTCAGGTCGCTGCCCCTTGGTATGAATTCTGATGTTGCGTCCTTCATTGAGAGCATTGCGGAGTATGCTGAGTTTATGTCTATCCTCCACCCGTTTATTGTCACATCAACTACCTTCCCTATTATCGTGTCGCCGGTTTTTGGCATGTATTTCCCTGAGAGGGGTATTATCCTTATCACCCTCCCGTCAATGCTTACAAGCCCCAGCTTGGCTGCTGATATCCTTTCCCCTTCCCTGAATGTCCCGTAAGATGGAAGGTAGTCCATTCCAAGGGCCAGGTCTTCTCCTGGGGTAACTATTTCCTTGTCTTTCACTAAGAGTCCCATTTTTTTCACATCGCTTTCAGTATTTTTGTCTCGCAGTGCCCATGCGTGAGCTTGTTTATCGCGTCAAAAAACTCCTGCTGGAGCCCTGCTGGAAGCTCTATTACGCTTGTAAGGCTTCCGTCACTTTGCCATTCTTCCCTTATGATTGTCCCGTAATTCCTGATTGTCTGGTGTGCCTTTGAGGCGTATTGCACTGGTATTGCAACTGACACCTGCCTTGACTCAAATCTTATTGGGAGGACTGTCCTTATTTTTCTCAGCACATCCTGTATCTGGTCCTCTGCCCTTTTGTGCTCGTCAATGTGCACCTTTGCCTCTGCCATCGCGTTTGCAATCCTCTGGGGGGGATGCGGGAGGTTTGTCTTGGGGTCCACTCCATTCCTGTGGATTGTCTGTATTATGCTCCTTAATTTCTGCTCCCTCAGCTTTTCCCTGTATTCTGGCGTGAGCTGTATTTCACCCCTGCTTATTATTGTCTTAAGTATCTCTAAGCTGTCATCTGTCTTGAAGACATTCCTTATGGTGTGCTCAGATACATGCAGCCCCTTGTGGGCATCTGAGAATATCTTTTCTGAGTGGACTACCTCCCTGATGTCCATCTGCTTTCCCGCCCTGAATTCCATAGCCGCATCAGGATCTATCACCACTTCAAACTTTTCCCCGCCCATTTTCAGCCTTGCGAGATTTATGGCTGGCCTTTCTCCCCTGTAAAGCTGGTCTCCCTTCATTTTTTAAAGAACTTCACTCCTTTGCCTTTGATGGCTTTGCTGCCTTTCCCCGAATATCATCAAGGAGCTTCTCTATTTCCTGCCTCTTGAGCTTGACAAATTTTTTGTCGCTGGCTCTTACCATTGCCCCATCAACCCTTTCCGGATTGAAATCCTTTTCCAGCACCCTGTAGAGGGCTTTCAGCGCCAGTTTCAACGCGTCCTGGACTCCCATGTCATCCCTGTATTCCTTTTTCAGCATTTCCTCTATCTCTGTTTCGCCTTCACCTATCACTGTTGCCTTGTACTGGAAGAATATCCCTGTAGGGTCTGTTTCAAAAAGCTTCGGCCCTGTCTCGTCAATGCCTGCCACAAGGATTGACACGCCGAAAGGCCTTAATCCCCCGCTTTGGGTGCATATCTGCTTCAGGTTGCATATGTCCTTTACAATTGAGATTGTATCTATCGGAGTGTCATAAGTTACCCTGTGCTGCTGCGCCTTCAGCTGAGCCCTTTCAATAAGGACCCTTGCGTCAGACAGGATGCCTGATGCTGTGGCCCCTATGTGGTCATCTATCTGGTATATCTTCTCAACAGCCTCCGGGACGATGAGGCTGTCAACTATCCTCTTGTCAGTTATAAGGACAACACCCTCCTTGCAGGCAATCCCTATGGCTGTGCTTCCCTGCCTTACTGTTTTCTTTGCATATTCCACCTGGAGAAGCCTTCCATCAGGGCTGAACATTGTGATTGCCCGGTCATAACCCATGAGCTGGTGTGGCATTGGCTGTTGCATTTTAGTTTCCTCCTCTTTTCAATAGTGTTTTTTTATTGCTTTCTTCAATATGCCGCTTACCCCGAGGCTTCTTATCATGGCAGGGCTCTCAGCTATCCTGTTCAGCAGGCAAAGCGCACCAATAACCTTTCCCATGCCCTTCCTCTCTGCTACCAGTATTCCCCTTTGCCTGTTCATATCCCACCTGTCAGCAAGCAACCTCGGCTTGCTCTTGGCTGCGCCTGATATCCCCAAAAATCCTGTTGCAGCGCCCATAACAGCATCCCTTACATCATCAAAGCCGTGCTTTTTCTCTGATATTACCTCAAAAACCAAGTAACGCCTCTTCTCTTTCAGGCTAGGCATTGATTTCATCTTGGCAATCAAGAAACTAGTCGTTTCTTTTCTTCTCGGTTAGTGGGGAGAATGGGCCAATGATATTTAAAGGTTGCGTTTTTCGGCGGCTGATAATTCATACCTGACTGCCAAAATGGGCTTCTTCCTCAGCACATTTTTACAGTATCTCCGATGGCTGATTCTTTACTTAAGAGTGTATAGAAAAATCAATGCAGGAGTTACCCTGCATTGATTGACCTTAGTTCGTCCAAAAACTATGAAGGTCAAACAAGAAATCAGGAGGTTTATAATAAAAAACCTTGCTTTAACTGAAGAGCAATTACAAGTTGTGCAGGCAGCTGCCAAACTTAACACGTATGTTGAGACTTTGAGTAACAAGGCTGACGGTCTTCATATCAACATTAAGGAGTACGAGCCTGAACACTTCACAAGGTTGTTCAAAGACCAGGTTAAAAGCCTTATCAGAAAGCTAAGATTGGGGCTTGCTGATTTGGTATGTGACGTTACAAGTGAGGACTTCTACGGGAAGGTGGAAGGTCTTTACATTCACCCGTGGACGGGTGAAGATGGAGTTAAAGGCAAATACAGCTACTTCGTAGCTGGTATACTTTTCAGGAACAAGATAATCCCTTTTTACCTCGTTATCCTAAGGATAGGCTCAAGTATGGCAGAGCATATTGGCAAAGCCATAAGGCTCTGCCAATCTTCAGGATTAAAGATAGGGAAGGTTCTTCTGGACAGGGGCTTTTACACTGGCGAGGTCATCAACACACTCAAAATAAGCAGGGCAAGCTATCTGGTTTTCGTGCCTAAGAAACCCCTGTTCAAATGCATGCTGGAAGGCACGAATAAGAGCGTGGTCGTAGAACACGAAATCAAGTATAATAAGGACTTCACCAAGAAGAAAGCCAACACGAACATCTTACTGGTAAAAGACGTTTGTGAGTATGACTGGGTATTCGCAAGCAACTTAAAACTTCCAAACATCGCCAGTTATGTGCGGGTTTACAGGAAAAGGTGGAACATCGAAACGATGTTCAGAGTTCATGACGAAGCAAGGATTAAAAGCAAGAGCAAAATACCAGTGATAAGGTTGTTCTACTTTATCATAAGCATGCTGCTTTTGCTTATCTGGAACCTGTTCGCTAAAACCAAAATGACATTCAAACTTTTCGTGATACAACTTTCACAAGACGCAGAATGGGGAATCAAATCGTCAAACTGAAACCATCAACATAGCTACAGCTATGCGTAGAAACACGAAAAACCGGCCAAAATAAGCCGAAAAAGTGAGTAATAGAGAAGTATGAGAATGTAAAAGATGAAACAAGACTTTCAGTAAACCTTACCAGAACTCAAGAAAACAACCTATTCGGAGATACTGAGCATAGCGCAAATTTTATATACTGATGTTGCGCCTGCCAATATTATGGAAGAATACACAATTGTTGTTGAGAAAGGGGAAGATGGGTATCTTATATCTGACGTAGTGGAACTTCCCGGCTGCCACACACAGGCTAAAACACTAGATGAGCTCATGAAAAGGACAAAGGAAGCAATAGCCCTTTACATTAAATCTGAAGGCAGGCCATCAAAGCACAGCGAAAGATTCTTGGGGATACAGAAAATATTTGTTTAAGATGGGCAAGCTTCCTCTTCTGCGCGCCAAAGAGTTCTTTAAGATTCTGCAAAATATGGGCTTTGAGAAGATAAGGCAAGAAGGCAGTCATGTTTTCTTCAGGCATCCTGACGGCAGGACAACAGTGGTTCCTGACCACCCTGCAGAGAAGCTGGACAGGGGATTGCTAAACAAAATCATTAAAAAGGACTTGCAAATATCACGATATGAATTCCTCAAATACAACAAATAAGTGGCAAAATGGAAAAAATAAAATTCACAAAGATGCACGGGACAGGAAACGACTATGTCTACATAGACATGACAATAAACTACTACAACTTTGACCCTTCCGAGCTTGCCAAAAGGATTTCAGACAGGCACTTCGGGGTCGGAAGCGATGGGCTGATACTGGTATATGACTCTAAGGTGGCTGACTTCAGGATGAGGATATTCAATGCAGACGGCAGCGAGGCAGAGATGTGCGGGAACGGCATAAGGGCGTTTGCAAAATTCTGCTACGATCACAGGCTGACCAGCAAGAAAACGCTCAACATAGAGACCGGAGCAGGAATCAAGACAGTTGAAATGATAATGGCGGGCAGCACAGTAACAGGAGCAAGGGTTGACATGGGCGTGCCTGAGCTTGACAGCAAAAAAATACCTGTAAGCATAGACAAGAGCCATGTTGTAAATGAAGAGCTTGCTGTGGATGACAGGACATTCAAGTTCACGGCAGTCTCAATGGGAAACCCCCACTGCGTAATATTCGTGGACAGCATAACTGATGAGCTTGTGAAGGTAATCGGCCCGAAAATAGAAAGCCATCCCATATTCCCGAAAAAAGTCAATGTGGAATTTGCAAAAGTGCTCAACTCAGGCCACGTTGAGATGCGCGTCTGGGAAAGGGGCTCAGGGGAGACGATGTCATGCGGCACAGGGGCAAGCGCAGTTGCAGTAGCATGCGCATTGAACAAGAAGACAGGCCGTAACATTAAGATTCACCTTGCCGGAGGCCAGCTGGATATAACCTGGGCTGAGAACAGCCACGTGTACATGACAGGGCCTGCAGAAGAGGTATTTGAGGGTGTCTATAACTACAAAAATTAAATTAGTTGTAATCATAAGCATAATGCTCCTGGCCGGATGCCAGGGCAACCCTGAAAAAATGCCTGGCAGCCAGCAGCCCACCAATCCAATCAGCGAGGAAGTGAGCTTCACAACAGGAGACGGTTTTCTGATAAAAGGCACGCTCTACAAAGCCAACAGCACCAAATCAGTGTTGCTGCTGCATATGCTTGGAAGTGACAGGAACAGCTACAAAACGCTTGGCAAAAGGCTGCAGGAGTCAGGTTACAATGCCCTTGCAATAGACCTGAGGGGGCACGGGCAAAGCACAGCAAAATACGGGAAGCAGGAAACCCTGAGCAGCTTCACAGAGCAGGACTTCAGGGAAATGGTGCTTGATGCAGCAGCTTCCAGTGAGTTCCTGGCTGAAAGGAACAAGACAATGACTGCTATTGTAGGAGCAAGCATAGGGGCTAACACTGCAATTAACTACGCAGCCAGGGAGCCGGGCATCAAGGCTGTCGTGCTTCTCTCGCCAGGGGAGAACTACAGGGGAATTGGCTCAATTGAGGCAGCGCAAAAAATTAAAATGCCAGTTTACATTGTTGCGAGCAGCGAAGACGCTTATTCTGCAGGCTCATCCAGAAAGATAGCCAGCCTGCTTACTGGAAAAAACGAGCTGAACATCCTCAAGGGACGGGGTCACGGCACAGACATGCTGGATGAGGGGCTTGAAATGCAATTCATCGCATGGATAGGCAGCAATACATGAACATGATGAAGTCAAGTTAGGTGTCTTGACTTTCTTTGGTTGAAGTGATAGAACCATAATCCGAAGAATGCTAAAGCTCCTTTTAGGCTTTGGAAAGTGCTGAACCACTTGATTCTGCGCTTAATTTCCCTATTCAGCCTTTCAA
>JACPTE010000019.1 GCA_016192945.1 Candidatus Woesearchaeota archaeon | reverse complement strand
GAAATCAACGCGTCCTACCAGGCAGAGTTGGGGAGGGTGAGCGGCACAACGCTGAGCTACTTCGCCAACTTCACCAACCTGAATGAGGGGAACTACACATACTTTGTTTACGCTAACGACACTGCCGGCAACTTCAACAGCACTGTCAACAGGAATTTCATTGTGGATTACACGAAGCCTACTATTGCTTTTGTTTCCCCTGCTGATGCTGATAACACTACTGTCGGATTGTTGCGGAATTACACTTATGTGAACTTCACGATTCTGAATACTAACAGCCCTGTTGATAGCGTGATAGTCAACTGGAACGGCACTAACGTGACTGTTGACGACCCATCTCTCGTGTTGTCTTTGGACTTCAACAACAACACTAATGACAGGAGCAGGTATGGGAATAATGGGATACAGGCAAATGGAACTAATTGTAGTTCAACAGTAGCTGGGAAGTTTGGAGGCGCATGCTTATTTGATGGAACTGATGACACAGTAACATTTGGAAATGACATCGATTTTCCTTTAAACTTCACTTTTATGGCGTGGATAAACATAAAATCTGGCGCTGGTTTAAGTAATACAGTTACAAGAGACATAATTACAAAAGGCAACCAGATAGAAATAGGGGTTTGGGGAAATAACACTATTGACTGTTACGCAGGCACTATTACATATCCTCCAACCGTGTTGGCAAACAATACGTGGAACCACATAGCATGCACATTGGAAGGGAATACGAAAAAAATATTTGTTAATGGAGTTTTGGACTTCCAAGCTTCAGAAACTTTAGCCTCCCAAGATAATATAAACCTGTCTATAGGCTCTTATTATGCTGGAACTTCCAACTTCTGGAATGGCTCCATAGATGAAGTCCGCATCTGGAACAGGTCGCTTTCAGCAGCAGAAATCAACGCAAGTTACCAAGCAGAATTAGGTAAGATAAGTGGCACAACACTTTCTTACTTCGCCAACTTCACAAACCTTGCTGAGGGCAACTACACCTACTTCGTCTGGATGAACGACACCGCAGGAAACTTCAACTCTACGGTTAACAGGAACTTCATCACAGATTATACAAGCCCGAACATCACGTTCATAAGCCCAACGCCTGCCAACAACTCATTCCTTAACACGAACGGGGTTTACATAAACACCAGCAGTAACGACTCATCAAACAACGACTACTCAGCATTCATAGACTTCAACCGCAGCCTCGTAGGATGGTGGAGGTTTGAGGAGGGAACTGGAACAGTCGTGAATGACACTTCAACTTACCTCAACAACGGGACCATGCTGAACTTTGCATGCACAGCTGAGAACTGCAACGAGTTAAGCGGTCGGACATCAGCAGGAAAAAGGGGAAGGGGAATAAACTTTGATGGGCAAAATGATTACATCTTCATAGCAGACTCTGACAACCTAGACCTCGTCAGCAATCTCAGCTTTTCTGCATGGATAAGGCCTGTTAATGTTGACGCATCTGTAAGGACAATAATTACAAAGAGAAGTGGAGGAACCGCAAATTATAATATTCACCTGAAGAACCAGAAGCTGACATTCTGGTCAGGCGGCCAATCAGAAGTTTTTGGAAACAGCGTTATCCAGAATAACACGTGGTATCATGTTACAGTCACTGTAGACAACAATTCGTCAGGAAAAGTCAGGTTCTACCTGAATGGCGTCCTTGATGGGACACAAACATCAGCACTCTCCGCAGCAAACGCATTCAACTTGTTTATAGGCTCAACCACAGGAACCTCAGAGTTCTTCAACGGAACAATAGATGAAGTGCAGCTCTGGAACAGAGTCCTGAATGAGACAGAAATCAACGCATCCTTCAACGCAGGCAAGTACAGGCTGGAAAACAACTACACAGGCTTGGCTGACGGCAACTATTCTTACAGGGCTTATGCTGTGGACAGGGCGGGAAACATGGTCACTACAGGCGTTCAGAATTTTACTGTGGATACTGTTATCCCGAATGCAACCCTGATTGCCCCAAGCCCGGCCAATAACACGTTCATCAATACGAACTGGTTCTACATCAATACGAGCACTAACGACACTAACGAGCTTTCCTCTCTGGTGGACTTCAACCGCAGCCTTGTCGGCTGGTGGAGGTTTGAGGAGGG